>NZ_CP048878.1:422500-542500 GCF_011009015.1 Spartinivicinus ruber | reverse complement strand
AGGACTCAGGGCCACCCAACAACTCTGGAATTACAAATTCCCCTACTACCGGAATAAACACCAGCATTGAACCAGCGATAATGCCACTTTTTGACAGCGGCAAAGTTACCTTTAAAAAGGTTTGCCAAGGTTTTGCCCCTAAATCAGCTGAGGCTTCCAATAGAGAATGATCCAGTTTGGTTAGAATCGCATAGATAGGTAGCACCATAAACGGCAGATATGTGTAAACCACTCCCACATATACAGCAAAGTTTGTATTTAGCATTGGCAACGGGCTATCAATAACTCCCAACCCCATCAGCAAATTATTGATTAGCCCATTGTTTTTTAAAATCCCTATCCAGGCATAAACCCGAATTAAAAACGAAGTCCAGGAAGGCAACAATATCGACAACAATAAAATAGTTTTCCACTTATCAGAAGCTTGCACCATGGCATATGCCATCGGGTAACCTAATAACAAACAGAATATTGTTGAAAGAAAAGCAATTTTTAACGAGCTGATATAAGCGGCTAAATACAGGTCATCTTCAAGTAAAAATAAATAATTACCTAAATTCAGGATAACTTTAATGGTTTCATCAGCATATTGAAATACTTCAGAATATGGCGGTATCGCTGTTTCCGCTTCAGATAAGCTGATTTTTAAAACAATGATAAAAGGAACCAAGAAAAATACCAACAGCCAGCCATAGGGGATCCCTACAATAAAGCTGCGCCCGGATGGTATCCAACGTAAAAACTTATAGCTATTGATATTAAAGTTCATGACGTTAGCACCACACCACTATCATCTTCCCAACTGATATAGACCGGGTCATCCCAGGTAGGGCGATCCATTTTTCGCTCGACATTGGCCATAGTTGATTGAATAACTGTGCCATTTATCAGCTTTATATAATAAACAGAATGCCCGCCTAAATAGGCTATATCATGCACGACCCCTTTTGCCCAGTTATATTGCCCCCGTGGTTTGGTAATAGTGACAAAGGTTTTTTCTGGACGGATAGCAACGAATACCCACTTTTCTTCCAACGCAGTAATAATGCCCTGACTGAAATAAATATCCCTTTCTAATTGAGGAGAGCTAATGATCACATGGTCCACTTCATCTTTTACAACTTCGCCTTCAAAGATATTAACTGAACCAATAAACTCAGCGGTCATACGACAGTTAGGGGTTTCATAAATATCAACTGGCGTCCCTACTTGCACAATCCAACCATCATTCATGATGCCAATGCGCTCAGCCATTGTCATGGCTTCTTCCTGGTCATGTGTCACCATAATACAGGTCACGCCAACTTCTTCCAGAATTTGCACAACTTCTAACTGCATACGACTGCGTAGCTTTTTGTCCAATGCTCCCATTGGCTCGTCAAGCAATAGCAGTTTTGGGCGCTTTGCTAAGCTCCTGGCCAGTGCCACTCGCTGCTTTTGACCACCCGACAGTTGATGTGGTTTACGCTTGGCGTATTGCTCCATATGCACCAGTTTTAGCATTTCCTTTACCCTAGCAGCCACTTGTTCTTTGGGTAGTTTGTCCTGCTTTAAGCCGAAAGCTATATTTTGTTCCACAGTCATATGCGGAAACAGCGCATACGACTGAAACATCATATTAATCGGACGTTGGTATGGAGGTAAGTCAGTGATATCTTCGCCATCTAAATAGATACGCCCAGCTGTAGGCTGCTCAAACCCAGCCAACATCCTTAAAAGGGTTGATTTGCCTGATCCCGAACCACCCAGTAGCGCAAAAATCTCACCTTTTTTAATTTCAAGCGACACATCATCTACAGCCAAGGTAGTATTAAAATGCTTTGTAAGTTGCTTAATTTCTACCAATACATGATCACGCTGAGGTGGCAGCCCATTACTTCCCAGGCCCCCCACAACAGTTTCTGCCATAATTCGTTATTCTCCAATCTGAAGTCACTAAGAATCTTTCGCGAAGGGTATACTGGCTTGATGCTGGAAAGCAAAAAAGTTGAGAAATAAATTTTGAAAAAGCGCCTACTTATCTGGCTTCATCTTTGTTCAAGCATTACCGATAGGATTAGTTCAGCTTTTATCAAACAGAAAGCAATAAGTATTTGCGCTCCCAAGAGCTGATAATGCGCTTAAAGTTTTCACTTTCTGTTTCTTTAACCGCTACATAAGCATCAACAAACTTTTGGCCCAACATGTCGCATAAAGGCTTACACTGCGCTAAGCCTAACAAAGCATGTTCTAGACTTGATGGCAGGCTGTAATTTTCTATTTTATGGGCATTACCTGTTGAAGGTTCACTGGGCTTTAATTTTTCCAGCATTCCCATATAGCCACATATTAGCGAACCAGCTACAGCTAAATAAGGGTTGGCATCGGCTCCTGCCAGTCGGTTTTCCACCCGACGATTTTCTGGTAATGACTCCGGTACCCGAAACGCGACAGTTCGATTATCGACTCCCCATTCAACATTTAAAGGTGCCGACTCACCAGGCAAAAACCGCCGATAAGAATTCACGTTAGGTGCAAACAATGGCATAGCACTAGGAATGTATTTTTGCAGTCCACCAATAAATCCTTCAAACAACGGCGTAACTTTTCCACCATTGCGATCATTAAAAATATTTTGTCCAGTTTGACTATCATGGACACTCAAATGAATATGCATCGCACTACCAGGCTCGTCGGTAATCGGTTTAGCCATAAAAGTAGCTGTAACACTGTGCTTGAGCGCTACTTCCCGTACGGTTCGCTTAAACAGAAACACCTGATCAGCAAGGGTTAACGCATCCCCATGCTGAAAATTAATTTCCATCTGTGCAGTGCCCTCTTCATGAATCAGCGTATCCACATCTAGCCCTTGCGCCTCGCAATAGTCATAAACATCTTCAAAAAGCGGGTCAAACTCGTTTACAGCATCGATACTAAACGACTGTCGTCCAGTTTCTTGTCGACCTGAGCGACCAACAGGGGGTTGTAAAGGGTGATCAGGATTAATATTGGTTTTGGTTAGATAAAACTCTAACTCCGGAGCAATGATTGGGCTCCAACCTTTTTCTTTATAAAGTTTGAGGATTTTTTTTAACAGATTACGGGGTGATAACTCCATTGGGTTATCATGTTTATCGTATACATCGTGGATGATCTGAGCTGTTGGTTCTTGTGCCCAGGGCACCAAATAAATAGCTTGGGGATCTGGACGTAGCTTAATATCAACTTCAGCTGGGTTAGTTAATTTATAATACAGTTCATCCGCCACGTAATCTCCCGTCACTGTTTGGATTAAAACAGCTTCAGGTAAACGAACTCCCATATCCTGACAAAACTTATTGGCAGGCATAATCTTTCCTCTGGCAATGCCAGTAAAGTCAGCAATTAAACACTCAACCTCGGTAATATTATGTTCTTTGATCCAAGCTTTGATTGACTCCATATCTGTCTCGACCGTTTTTCTATTTTTATATCAGCTTACTATGAATATAGCTCTGCTTGCTGATCATGATATATCAAAAAAAGCTACCAGGAAGGTAGCTTTTAATTATACTCGTCTTTTTTCACCTAAAATGACTAGTGATAGATAACACCAAAGTGTGTTTTTATTTTGCTTTAAGCAATAGCCGTAGCTCTGCCAGGTTTTCTTTGGTTATCCACAACCAACGTTGATTATTACCACCATGATACTTCCATAAACCTATTTTCAGTTGGCGGATATAGAAATCCAATACTTGCTCTGAGTTAGCTGCACTACGGATTATCTCTTTATCAACTTGCCAGCTGTTTAGCTTGCTATCCTTACAGGGTGCCACAAAGCTAATGGCACCATTAGCTGCTTTAGATACCTGCAAGCAATGGTTTGGATGTGACTTAGGCATTATCCTACCAGCATTATCTCTATGCCAAAGTTGGTTATCTTTACCCTGACAATAACTAGGACTTACAGCATACTGTGCATTTTCCAGGCGGTTCTTAGTAACAGTAACACAAGCACCTAACTTAGAAACCAGCAACCAATAAGGTTTTTGAGAGCCATCATCTTTCACTACCAAAGTGAAAGTATCTTCTGCTGCACCACCAGTTGAGCTAAACACAGACAGTTTTACTTTTGCTGTACCTACCGCATCTTTCAGCGGCGTCATTTCCAGCAAAAACTTTTCTGGTGCCTGAGTTTTCTTAATAACCAAGTTACCATCAGGCAACAATGCCTGGTTATCAGAGTTTACCACAAACGTTAAATCGCTTGGCTCAGCACCTTTTACCACTAAGCTAGCACTATAGGTTTGGTTTTTTGGTATTTCGGCTCCATCCTTAGCAAAATTAACTGATAATTTGGCACTACCATCATCCTTTACAATTAAAGTGAATTTTGCTTCAGCAACACCTCCATCAAAATCAAACACAGTGATAGTAACAACTGCAGTACCTGTTGCAGTGGCTAACGGCTCCATATGCAGTGTGTAACTCCCCTTTTGCGAGCCTGCTTTTAGTTTAAGATTGGCATCTGGTAATAGGGCCTGATTATTGGAGTTAGTGACTATGGATAACTTGTCATAATCATCATCACTGATTTCCAATGGCAAGTCATAAGTTTGACCTTTTTTAATTTCCGCTTTTTTGTATTTCAGCTGAATTTTAGGGTCTTTACCTGGTCCAGGGCCTGGATCATCATTAGGATAAAGATAATTAACCCCTACTACATCTTTATCGCTTAAGCCACTGCGATTACCAAGCTTATCTGCTGGCACACTTGGGTCTTTTGGAGTTATTGTAGGCCGACGGTTTTTAGAAAATGCATACGCCGAATAATGCATTACAGAATAGTAATCATAGGGACCCACATTTAAATCAGTATCTGCCTTTTGAAAGTTTCCCTCCATTCCAGACTGTATATTTTCCCAGTGAATATTAACGTAGTTATCACGATCTGCTCGAGATTGCTCATGATAAAAGCCCAGTGCATGCAAAAATTCATGAGCTATAACACCTTGATAAACACAACCTGGATAGCTTAATGATAATTGTTGTTGCCTACCGGTCATACCGACATAAGACCAACAACCAGAACCATTAATTACTCTGACATAATTACTTTGATTTGTACGTTTAACGAATTTTACATTAGTTTTAGAAGCAACATAATCAAGAGCTGCTTCAACTTTAGCTCTACCCTGACTGGGATAACTGGCGTCTATTTGATAATAAAGCACTCCGTTAGGCCACAAACTACGTTTATTTTTCGTAGGTGCGCTAAATTCAGTTACAGCCTCACCATCCTCTCTAACATCCTCAGCCTCAGTCCATGGTGATATTGCAAATGAAGCCCCATATTGCTGAACGTCCTCATGGGTACCCAAAATAATATCGCCTTCATAAATAGCTAAGCCATCTATTACTTGGTAATAGATGCGTTCATCAGTACCATTTAAATAAGTGAAATGAACAGGTCCATTAATATAACGATTAATTTCGTGTTCGGTTTGCTCTGCATAAAGGCCTGTACTCCCCAGTACAGATGCTGACAATAATACAGCTGCCGTGTGCTTTAAATTAAGGTAATGCATTTGCTAACTCCTTGCATATTGAACACCCAAATAAAAATATTTAGATATTCTTGGTTATCCAACTCACGCAAATGTAATTATAGAAATAACGCTTTTTATTGAGGGCTAAAACGAGAGACCTGGTTCACAGGTTTATTGGAACAATATGCGATATACAACAAGTGGATTTGTTACTGTTTCAGAAACGTAAAAAAAACGGCTATATCCTTTAAGATATAGCCGCTATAGCCTTCTCAAATGTCCTTTAGGGTTTGTTGTTGTCGCTGAATACACAACTTCCAGCTAGCATTTTTTATTTCAATTAATGCTGCTATCAATAGCTACACATTAGTAAGCCAGCTCCCTAAAAATCATTCGCTTTAGCTATACATTTTTTGCTTAATTCACTTTTGGATCTAATTCGCCAGCTTCATAAAGCTGAAACATTTTTTCTAAGCTCAATGGTTTAATCTTACTGGCTTGTCCTGCAGTACCAAACGCTTCATAGCGGGCGACACAAATGTCTTTCATCGCTTTAGTCGCGACTGTCAGATATTTACGTGGATCAAATTCAGCTTTATGAGTAGCCAAGAAACGACGGATAGCACCTGTAGAAGCTAAGCGTAAATCAGTATCAATATTCACTTTACGTACACCATATTTGATGCCTTCTTGAATTTCTTTTACTGGCACGCCATAAGTCTCTGGTATTTCACCACCAAATTCATTGATTACTGCTAGCCAATCCTGTGGTACTGAAGAAGAGCCATGCATTACTAAATGGGTATCAGGGATACGCTCATGAATAGCTTTAATGCGCTCAATGGCTAAAATATCGCCCGTTGGCTCACGGGTAAACTTATAAGCACCGTGGCTGGTACCAATCGCAATAGCCAATGCATCAACTTTAGTGGCTTTAACAAAATCAGCCGCTTCTTCCGGGTCAGTCAGCATTTGGTCATGGCTTAGCGTACCTTCAGCACCAATTCCATCTTCTTCTCCAGCCTGACCAGTTTCTAATGAGCCCAAACAGCCCAGCTCACCTTCGACAGAAACACCACAGGCATGAGCCATTTCAACCGTACGACGAGTAACATCAACATTATATTCATAACTGGTGGGGGTTTTACCATCTTCACCTAGCGAGCCATCCATCATTACCGAAGAAAAGCCTAGTTGAATAGAACGCTGGCACACAGCAGGAGAAGTACCATGATCCTGGTGCATAACGACTGGAATATGAGGAAATTCTTCAATTGCTGCCAAAATCAAGTGCCGTAAAAACGGAGCACCCGCATATTTTCTAGCACCTGCAGATGCCTGAACAATCACCGGGCTGTTGGTTTGATCAGCCGCTTCCATGATTGCGCGCATTTGCTCTAGGTTGTTGACATTAAATGCTGGAACGCCATAACCATGCTCGGCAGCATGGTCAAGCAACTGTCGCATACTAATCAGTGCCATTTTCAGTCCTCAAAGTAACAGCGGCAACCTCGAAACTGCCGCGATTCATATATAAAAGTGCAAGCTGTATGTGGATAGATATACCCTACAAGTTGGGTATATTTTTATTACTTTATTATTATGAACGTCGCTCTTCGGCGCGCTCTTCTAGTATTGCTACTGCTGGTAAGGTTTTCCCTTCTACATATTCCAAGAAAGCACCACCCCCAGTAGAAATATAGGACACTTGTTGCTTGATGCCGTATTTATCAACTGCTGCCAAGGTATCCCCCCCGCCAGCAATAGAGAAAGCAGCGCTATCAGCAATTGCTAAGGATAAAGCTTTGGTCCCTTCACCAAACTGATCAAATTCAAACACCCCAACAGGACCATTCCAAATAATTGTGTTAGCTTCTGCCAAAATCGTTTTGAACTGCTCGGAAGTTTGTGGCCCAACATCAAAAATCATGTCATCTTCAGCTACATCGGATACTCCTTTCAACTCCGCTGCAGCTGTTTCAGAAAACTCCTTGCCAGTGACCACATCAACAGGTAGTGGGATATCGGTTTGTGCCATCAGCTTTTTTGCTTCTGGCATTAAGTCAGCCTCATATAAAGACTTACCTACTGGATGGCCTGCCGCAGCAAGAAACGTATTGGCAATTCCGCCACCCACAATAATTTTATCCGCCACTTTGGCCAGAGACTCTAACACCGTAAGCTTGGTTGAAACTTTAGAACCACCAACAATGGCAACCAGCGGTTTAGCAGGGTTATCCAGCGCTTTGCCTAATGCATCCAGCTCATTGACTAACAACGGTCCAGCACAAGCAACAGGCGCATATTTAGCAACCCCATGAGTTGAAGCTTGAGCCCGATGAGCAGTACCAAATGCATCCATCACAAAAACATCACATAGGTTGGCCATTTGCTTGGCTAACTGGTCATCATTTTTCTTTTCGCCTTTATTAAAGCGAACATTTTCCAGTAGCACCACCTCGCCTACTTCCAGCTCAATTCCATTTAACCAGTCTCGTTCTAGCCTCACTGATTTATCTAGCAACTCAGATAAATAATCAGCGACAGGTGCTAATGAATACTCTTCAGAAAACTCACCTTCCGTTGGTCTACCCAAATGAGACATGACCAATACTTTCGCGCCAGCCTCCACTGCCTGCTGAATAGTGGGCAAAGCCGCTTGTATTCTTGCATCGCTGGTTACTTTTCCGTTTTTCACCGGCACATTTAAATCTTCGCGGATTAACACCCGCTTGCCAACAAGATCAAGATCCTTCATTTGGATCACAGCCATTGAAATCCCCCTTAAAATACAACAGCAGTTATATGTTTAACCAATGATAACTGACGTCTAACATTCTATTAGCAAACGCCCACTCATTATCGAACCAGGCAATCACTTTTACCATATTAGTGCCACTAACCTTAGTTTGAGTTAAATCGACAATTGCCGAGCGATCATCGTGATTAAAGTCACACGACGCCAGCGGTTCATCAGTTGCTCCCATTAACCCCTGTAATCGACCATGGCAAGCATCACGAATAACTTCATTTACATCCGAGACATCAGTTGCTCTGCTTACCTGCACCGTTAAATCCATAGCCGAAACATTAATAGTTGGCACGCGCATGGCTAATGCCTGAAATTTTCCTGCTAAATTAGGTAGCAGCCGATCAATCCCTTTTGCCAACCCAGTATCCACAGGAATAATCGACTGTAGAGCACTGCGTGTTAGCCGTAAATTACTATGGTGGTAAGCATCAATGACTGGCTGATCATTCATTGCCGAATGAATAGTGGTTATAGTGCCGTGCTCAATACCAAATGTGTCGTCTAAAGTTTTAATGACCGGCACAATACAGTTGGTTGTACAAGATGCACTGGAAACAATTTGATGATTAGCCTGCAATGTTTCTTCATTAACCCCAAATACGATAGTCGAATCTACCGACTCTGGCTCTGCAGGCTGAGAAAATAGCAGCCGAGGTGTTCCACTAGCTAAATGCTGCTCAGCTGTTTGCCGATCACTAAACGAGCCAGTGCATTCCAATACTAGATCTACCCCTAACTCTTTCCAGGGTAACTTGGCTGGATCAGGCTGGTTAATCACCTGAATAGGATCACTATTTATGACCAAATGATCACGCTGCCTTTTTACTGAAGCGGGAAATCTGCCATGGGTGGTATCGTAACGGGTAAGGTAAGTAATGGTATCTAAATCAGATAACTCATTAATAGCCACCACCTGCATGTGTTGGCGGTGACTGGTTTCGAACAATGCTCTTAACACGCTTTGGCCAATCCGGCCATAGCCATTGATAGCTAAACGAAATGCCATGTTAGCTAAATTCCGATTCTTAAAAACAAAAAAGGCGGTAAGTACCGCCTTATATTCTACTCTTCAAGGTTTAGTAAATCTTCCGCTACTGTGACAACATTTTCAACAGTAAAGCCAAATTCCTTGAACAGATCACCTGCAGGCGCAGATTCACCAAAGGTATGCATACCGACTATCCGACCATCTAAGCCTACATATTTGTACCAGTAATCAGCATGTGCTGCTTCAATGGCCACTCTTGCAGGCACTTCTAAAGGTAATACCTGAAGCTTATATTCAACATCCTGTGCGTCAAAGACATCAGTTGATGGCATAGAAACCACTCTCACCTTAGTACCTTTCGCCGCTAACTGCTCAGCTGCATCCATAGCCAAGCCAACTTCTGATCCAGTAGCAATTAAAATCAGCTCAGGCAAACCATCACAGTCGCGCAAGGTATAGCCGCCTTTAGCCACATTTGCCAACTGCTCATCAGTACGTGCCTGGTGAGGTAAGCCTTGACGAGAAAATACCAGGGAAGTTGGGCCGTCTTTACGTTCAATAGCTGCTTTCCAAGCCACTGCAGACTCGACTGTATCGCAAGGGCGCCACAGTGACATATTCGGTGTAGTACGCAAGCTTGCCATTTGTTCAACTGGCTGGTGGGTTGGGCCATCTTCGCCTAAACCAATGGAGTCGTGAGTATAAACAAAAATGCTGCGCTGTTTCATCAATGCGGCCATGCGTACGGCATTACGGGCATATTCCATAAAGATTAAGAACGTTGCACCGTAAGGCACAAAACCACCATGCAGGGCAATACCGTTCATAATAGCCGACATACCAAACTCACGGACACCATAGAACATGTAGTTACCGCTAGCATCTTCTTTTGTGACGCCTTTGCTGCCTTTCCACAAAGTTAGGTTAGAACCAGCTAAGTCAGCAGAGCCACCCAACAGCTCAGGTAATAATGGGCCATAAGCATTTAAAGTGTTTTGAGAAGCTTTTCGGCTGGCCAGGGTTTCGCCTTTGGTGTGGCACTCTTTAATATACGCTCCTGCCTGATCAGCAAAGTTTGCTGGTAATTCACCAGTTAAACGGCGCTCTAATTCTTCAGCTAATTCAGGATGCGCTGCTTTATAGGCAGCAAATGTTGTATTCCACTCTTGCTCAAGCCTTTCACCCTTAGCTTTTGAGTCCCAGCCCTGGTAGATATTTTCTGGAATTTCGAATGGGCCATGTTGCCAGCCAAGTTTTTCACGGGTTAAGGCAATTTCTTCATCCCCTAATGGTGCACCGTGGCAAGACTCTTTACCTTCTTTATTAGGCGAACCAAAACCAATAATAGTTTTACAACAAATTAAAGTCGGTTGGTCTGGATTGGCTCTTGCTGTCTCTATTGCTTGCTTGATAGCTTCAGCACTATGGCCATCAATACCAGGAATCACCTGCCAGCCATAAGACTCAAAGCGTTTTGGCGTGTCATCGGTAAACCAGCCTTCTACTTCACCATCGATAGAAATACCATTGTCATCATAAAATACGATCAGTTTGCCTAAACCTAAAGTACCTGCCAAAGAGCAGACTTCGTGGGAAATACCTTCCATCAAACAACCATCGCCAGTAAAAGCATAGGTGTAATGATCAATAACCTCATGGCCATCTTGGTTAAACTGAGCTGCTAGGGTTTTCTCTGCAATTGCCATCCCTACGGCATTAGCAATCCCTTGTCCAAGTGGACCTGTTGTAGTCTCCACCCCAGGTGCATAACCATATTCAGGGTGACCTGCAGTTTTGGAATGTAACTGACGGAAGTTTTTAATATCGTCAATAGAAACCTGATAACCCGCTAAATGCAGTAATGAATAAAGCAGCATTGAGCCATGCCCATTGGAAAGTACAAAGCGGTCACGGTTAGCCCAGTTAGGATTAGCTGGGTTATGTTGCAAGTATTCGCACCAGAGTACTTCAGCAATATCAGCCATTCCCATTGGCGCACCAGGGTGGCCACTTTTGGCTTTTTGTACCGCATCCATACTTAATGCACGAATGGCATTGACACGCTCTTGACGGGTCGACGACATGAAATAGTCTCCTACAGCCTAATTGGAGGGTGCTGCAAAGCAACTGTACACATGACTTTTTGCAACCCCCACTTTGCAAGTTAACTTTGGAACAGGTTTAAGCTCGAAAAAACGGTCAGTATTGTCTCTTTTTCTGGCTTTATCAGCAAATGTATTAACCGCAAAACCACAAAGGTTTGATAGCATTCCCACCAAACTGACTTACTGGTCAACTCTTTGTTGTATCAAGCATTACAGCCAATCAAGACTGACTTGCAATTTAGCTTACTCTAGCGGTCTATGCGTAAAATAAGGTAATAGTTTTACACATGCACCACTAGCCACTTTCCCACTACTGGTAATTTCCAGACTATCCTTAAATAACCTTGCATACTAAGAAAGCTACCAGTTTTATGAGTCAGTGGTTTTATAGCTTGTTTAGTGGCTTATTAATAGTTTCAGCACTAACCACTAAAGCTTGCCCTCTTCAAAAGTTAACTTACATAACCGAAGATTATCCACCACATAATTTTATGGAAGAAGGGGTATTACAGGGCATTTCGGTCGATCTGTTACTTGCTGCTTTAGCAGCCATCGACTGCCCAATCTTAAAAAACGATATCAAAATGATGCCATGGACACGTGGTTATTATATGGCTCTTAACCAGCCTGATATTGTGCTATTTGGTATGACTCGAATTAAAGAGCGCGAAAACCTTTTTAAATGGGCTGGACCTTATATGAATAGCCAAATTGGGTTAACAGCTAGAAAAGATGCTTATATTAAAGCCCATAATTTAAATGACCTTAACCGTTTAACTATTGGTGTGGTAAAAGATGATGTCGCTGAGAAGTTATTTAAAGGAATAGGTATCAATTCACCTAACTTTAAATATGGTAATAACCACCCGGAAACCTTAGCAAAAATGCTGGTATCATACCGTTTTGATGCATGGGGTTATGAAATTAACGTTGCTAGATGGATGCTAATAAAGCTGGGTTATAACATCAATGACTTCGAAACCGTGTACACATTCCCCCCCATCCAATCTAGTTACGCCTTTAGCAAAAACACACCTGATAGCACCGTTAAATTACTTCAAACAGCTCTTGATAAAATAAAAAATAAGAAAGGTAAAACAGGCAATACCCTATTAAACGAAATTTACACCAAGTATGGGGTAATTAATTGAATTATTTTAATGCAGCACTCTCAAACAAGGAACACAAGGGGAATAAAAATGAAAACCACACTCCCAACCACAACTTCACCCTGCGTGCGTAATTGCTGCTTAGATAATAACAACATATGCATTGGCTGTTTTCGCTCATTAGATGAAATACTAGAATGGCATAGAGCTAGTGAAGCTAGACGAAAACAAATTTTAGCTAATGCGAAGGCAAGACAAGAAAACAAAAGCATACCATTCACCAATGACTCTTAATTTTCCGTGACTAACCTTGCTGTTGAGTTATCATCATCTTCCGTTGCTTTATAAGATAGCACCCTATCTATTTCTGCAATAATTTTATCTTTAGTAATAGGTTTAGTAATAACACCATCCATACCTGCTTGAATACAAAGTGCTTTATCTTCTGGTAACACATTGGCAGTTAAAGCAATAATAGGTATTTTTCCCTTCTTGCCTTTTAGCTGTCGTATTTGTTTAGTAGCCTCAATACCATCAAGTACAGGCATATGCATATCCATAAAAACAATATCAAAATACTGGTTTAATAACTGGGTGAGTGCTGCTTTACCATTATCTGTAATGACAACTGAAAACCCCAGTTTAGAAAGCACTGCTCTAGCAATCATCTGATTACTGGGCGTATCATCGACTACTAGAACACGCTTGTTATAATCTCTTACCTGTTTTTCAGCAGGTGTCTGTTCAACTGGTGCCGCAATAGGCTCTAAAGGTATCCTTAAAGTAAAGGTTGAACCTTGGCCAGGATTGCTGGCTACCAGCAACTGACCACTCATCAACTGAGCAAGCTTTTGGCTGATTGCCAATCCCAGGCCAGATCCGCCATAAGAACGAGTACTAGAATGCTCAACCTGATAAAAACCTTTAAATATATTGTTTATATTTTTGTGATCAATTCCAATCCCTGTATCACGAACATTGATAATCACCCAGTTTTTATAATTAATTATGGCTGAGTCAACATCAACAACAATACACCCACGAAATGTAAATTTAATCGCATTACCCAACAAGTGTAATAATATCTGCCTAATTCTCCCTTCATCCCCAATATAATAATTACTTAGTTTATCTGAGCATTTTAAAAAAAACTTTATATTTTTTTCTTCTGAGGGAAGTACAAATAGTGCTTTAATTTCTTCAAGCAATAGCTTGAGCGAAAACTTTTTATTGTCAACATCAATTTTACCTGCTTCCACCCTAGAATAATCCAGCACATCATCAATAACGGATAAAAGCGATTTACTCGATTTATAAATCAACTCAACATAACTTGATCTTTCTGAAGAAGAGCTACTCGTTTCCATGAGCAGTTCTGCTGTTGCAACAATACCATTCAATGGCGTTCTGATTTCATGACTCATATTTGCTAAAAAAGAGCTCTTTTCTTCTCCTACCGCTTCAGCATACTCTAAGCTCTCTGCTAACTTGTTAACCTCTCTGGCTAAATTGCCTATTTCGTCAGATGTTTCAATCTGGCAACGCATAGACTTATTACCACCAGCCATTTCCTTAATACTTGCAACAATGTTAAACAGTGGTCGGGTAATATTAGAGGCATAAAGCAAACTAAGGATAAAAGAGCAAAAGCACGATACAACTAAAACAATCAGAAAAACCACTAACCCACCTTTTGTACGTGATTCAACCAGCCCCGCCTGTTCCGCTAAATTTTTATCCAGGTTAGCTATTAGCCCATTAAATTTTTTGATTATTTCACTATACTTTGCAGTCGCTTCGGCCATTTTTAAGTAGGAGCTATCAATATCTACCGCAGCCAGTTTCAGAGCGCTTTCCGTTACCTGATTGTACTGACTAATGCTGGACATTAAATTAAACAGTTTATCCAAGGGAAAGTTTTTTTGATTGTTATTTATTTCACCTGCCAATACAACTAAGCCATTAAATACACTTTGCGCATTTACCACCCAACTGTTTGTATCTTTGTAAAGTTCTTCCTTATTATTACCCAATTGAAATTCACGCAAGCTATCATAAATGAGCGCATGATTAGTAGAAAAGCTGGCATACACGTTAGTAATTTGGCTGTAATACTCTAGTTTTTGTTCTTGAAAGCCTCTGGTAAAAAGTGATTGTTCAATATAAATGTAAAGAAAATTAAATGAAACAAGCAACATCACCAACATGAAACACAGTGGAAACACTAGTGTTTTTGCACGAAGGGACCAGAGCAATTTCATTTATGCTTCTCAAATGATTGAAGCAAAAAATACAACAAGATAATTATGAATAAATAATGTCTTTTCCATGAAAAAACTCCCACCTCCTTGCCTGTTAAAATTTTGTTCTTAAATTATAGTCAACTTCTGCTACCCTTTTTTATTTTGCAAAATATAAGCTATTAAAGCTTTCAGAGAATTGTTTGAAAATACAACTCGCAGCCTCAAAAAGATCAATTTTCAACCAATCCTGGACTTGCCTCTATATATCACCACTGCCACCAATCTATATCAAAAAAATTTGATATAGATGTTGTAGCTGATTTAAGCAACTGCTACACTGGCAGCCATGACTACTAACTCGCTATCTCAAGCTAGCATAACTCAAGATTTAGGCTCTGCTCTTATTAGCTCTGAGGCTCTAGCTAGTTTTTGCAAGGCCAGCGCTGATCCGCTACGACTAGATATCTTACGAGTGCTTAAAGCAGACTCATTTGGTGTGTTAGAGCTATGCGCTATTCTCGACATAAAGCAGTCAGCGCTTAGTCATCATTTAAAAGTAATGGCAAAGGCTGGATTACTGACAACCAGACGAGAAGGTAATACGATTTTTTACCGACGAGAATGGCCCAGGCCAGATCATGCTACAGCTCAGTTACTGACGACTCTTTATAAAACTGTCGATCTGCTTCCGATAACGAAAGCAACTCAGAACAGACTCCAGCAAGTTAAACTACAACGAGCAGAAACCGCCAGAGCGTTCTTTGCTAAATTTGCTGATAAGTTTCGTCAACAGCAGGAGCTGATTGCAGAATACGACATTTATGCCGCCAGCCTTAAAGAAGTCCTGACTACCCTGGCTATTCCCGCAGATAGTACAGCAGTTGAAATTGGGCCAGGCGAAGGCCAGTTTTTAAATGTATTATCTCCACTATATAGCCAAGTAATTGCTGTTGACATTTCCCAGGAAATGCTAGAGAAAGCTAAGTTGTTTGCCGCAGACCAGCAGTTAAATAATATTCAGTTTATTCATCAAGAAGCTGTCGAAGCTTTAGTAACACCCCTGACAGCTAACTGTATAGTGATGAATATGGTATTACACCACGTACCCTCCCCAGCTGAATTGTTTATTAAAGCAAGTGAAGTATTAATACCTGGTGGATCATTATTAATTAGCGATTTATGTGCCCATGACCAGAGCTGGGTACAACAAGCCTGTGGCGATATGTGGTTAGGTTTTACAGAAGAAGAAGTAAATGGCTGGGTTCAACAGACTGACCTTGAACCAAAAGAAAGCCTGTATCTGGGGTTGCGCAATGGATTTCAACTTCAAGTGCGGCATTTTACTAAGCCAGAAACAATCATGACTAGTAACTGATTAAATTAGGAAAATAACCAATGAGCGAATATTCCGTCTTTACTTCTGAATCTGTATCAGAAGGCCATCCAGATAAAATAGCGGATCAAATTTCAGATGCAATTTTAGATGCCATTATTGCAGACGATAATAACGCACGGGTTGCAGTCGAAACATTAGTAAAAACCGGAATGGTTTTAGTCGCCGGAGAAGTACGCACTAACACATACGTCGATATTGAAGATTTAGTACGTGAAGTCGTTTTGGATATTGGTTATAACCACTCCGAAATGGGATTTGATGGCGCCTCCTGTGCTGTATTAAATGCCATTGGTAAACAATCATCAGATATTGCAATAGGTGTAGATGAAGCAGAACACAAAGAGATGGGGGCTGGTGACCAAGGTTTAATGTTTGGTTACGCCACTAATGAAACAGACGTATTAATGCCCGCCCCCATTACATATGCTCACCGCTTAGTTAAACGCCAAGCAGAAGTTAGAAAAAATGGCATTTTACCTTGGCTAAGGCCAGACGCTAAAAGCCAAGTAACTTTTTTATATGATCAACAAGGCAAACCTTGTGGTATTGATGCTGTTGTATTATCAACCCAGCATAAAGATGGCATTAAACAGTCAGAAATACGCGAAGCAGTTTTAGAGACCATCATTCAGCCTGTTTTGCCCGAAGAATGGTTAACCCCAAAAACTAAATACTTTATTAACCCCACTGGTAAATTTGTTATTGGCGGCCCGGTAGGTGATTGTGGTTTAACTGGCCGAAAAATCATTGTTGATACTTATGGCGGTATGGCTCGCCACGGTGGTGGTGCATTTTCAGGTAAAGACCCTTCTAAAGTAGACCGCAGTGCTGCATACGCAGGTCGCTATGTAGCAAAAAATATTGTCGCTGCAGAGTTGGCTGATCGTTGTGAAATTCAAGTGTCTTATGCTATTGGGGTAGCCGAGCCTACTTCAATTAGCGTGAATACGTTTGGCACAGGCAAAATTAGCGATGATCAAATCATCGCGCTAATTCGCGAGCACTTTGACCTGCGTCCAAAAGGTTTGATCGACATGCTCGACTTAAACCGCCCCATTTATAAATCAACTGCCGCTTATGGTCATTTTGGTCGTAAAGAAGCCAAGTTTACTTGGGAAAAAACAGATAAAGCCGATCTTTTAAAACAAACAGCTAAAATCTAACTAAATTTTAAGGGTAAGCTCATGGCTAACGACTACAAAGTTGCTGATATTTCTCTCGCCGACTGGGGCCGCAGAGAAATTAAAATTGCCGAATCAGAAATGCCTGCACTGATGGCAATTCGCCGTAAATACAGTGACAGTAAACCGCTGGCGGGTGCAAAAATTCTTGGTTGTATCCATATGACCATCCAAACAGCAGTTTTAATCGAAACCTTAATTGAATTGGGTGCAGAAGTACGCTGGTCTTCTTGTAATATTTTCTCTACCCAAGACCATGCAGCAGCAGCTATAGCAGCCAGTGGTACCCCTGTATTTGCTTGGAAAGGAGAAACTGAAGAGGAATACGTTTGGTGTATTGAACAAACTATTCTTAAAGACAGTAGCCCTTGGGATGCCAATATAGTGCTTGACGATGGCGGTGACTTAACTGAAATCCTGCATAATAAATACCCTGAAATGCTGAATCATATCCATGGTATTTCAGAAGAAACCACTACAGGTGTCCACCGCCTGTTAGAAATGCTAGAAAAAGGCACCTTAAAAGTACCAGCAATTAATGTTAACGACTCAGTTACCAAGTCTAAAAATGATAACAAATACGGCTGCCGTCACAGCTTAAATGATGCGATTAAACGTGCTACAGACCATTTATTGGCAGGCAAAAAAGCTTTAGTTATCGGTTATGGTGATGTAGGTAAGGGTTCTGCTGCTTCATTACGCCAGGAAGGTATGATTGTTAAGGTAACAGAAATAGACCCGATCTGTGCTATGCAAGCTTGCATGGATGGCTTTGAAGTAGTTTCTCCTTACATCAGTGGCATTAATACTGGTACTCCAGAAGGCATTAACCGTGAGTTATTAGGCACAACTGATTTATTGGTAACTACCACAGGTAATGTGCATGTATGTGATCGAAATATGCTACAAGCACTAAAATCTGGCGCAGTTGTTTGTAACATTGGCCATTTTGATACTGAAATCGATACAGCATTTATGCGGGAAAACTGGGAGTGGGAAGAAATAAAGCCCCAAGTCCATAAAGTTCATCGTAATACCGCTACTGACGACCATATTTTACTATTATCAGAAGGTCGTCTGGTTAACCTGGGTAACGCAACAGGCCATCCTTCACGAATCATGGACGGCTCATTTGCCAACCAAGTACTTGCACAAATTCACTTATACCAGGGCAAATTTGGCGAATTGCCTGCTGGTGAAAAGTCAAAGAATTTATATGTCAGAATTCTACCGAAAAAACTTGACGAAGAAGTCGCTCGTTACATGGTAGAAGGCTTTGGTGGGGTTATTACTAAAATGACAGAACAACAGGCTAAATATGTGAACACCCCAGTTGAGGGGCCGTTTAAACCGGATAATTATAAATACTAAATTATCCTTCTCAAATAGCTTTTATACTTTTAATAATTAAGCCATAAAAGCTAGCGGATATAAATAATAGGGTATTTTGTAGCCTTTTTAAACCTTGATAGACTAGAAATGGTCCTTCAAGAGTGGAAGATAAATACCCTGTTATTCCATATCGAACACTAGGCATATTTTCAACACCCTTTCGCAACAGCTAACAACCCTATCCGAGAAGGCAACAACATTGCTTATAAATACATTATGAAAACACAATCATCGCTTCCAATCAGTTTTGAGTTTTTCCCAGCAAAAACCGATAATGGTGCAGAAAAACTGTTAAATACAGCCAAGAAACTCGCTGCCAGCAATCCTGAATTTTTTTCTGTAACCTATGGCGCAGCAGGTTCAACCCGTGATCGTACAGCTGGAACTGTATTTGATATTAAAAATTTAACTAACATCCCAACAGCACCTCACTTATCCTGTATAGGTGCGAATAAAAATGAAATAGCCGAATTATTAGCGCTTTACCAACAACATGATATAAAAAGAATTGTAGCCTTAAGAGGAGATTTGCCTTCTGGAATGGGCTTAGCTTCTGGCGAAATGCGTTATGCTAATGAACTGGTTGAGTTTATTCGCGAACAAAGTGGTGATCAATTTTACTTAGAAGTGGCAGCCTATCCAGAAGTTCATCCTCAAGCGCCTAATGCCGAAAAAGATCTAGAAAACTTTAAACGCAAAATCGATGCAGGTGCCAACTCTGCCATTACCCAATATTTCTTTAATGCTGATAGTTACTTTTACTTTGTTGAACGTTGCCAACAGCTGAAAATTGACGTGCCAATTATTCCCGGCATTATGCCAATCACCAACTATACCAAACTGGCCCGCTTTAGCGATGCCTGTGGAGCAGAAATCCCTCGCTGGATTCGCAAACAATTAGAAGCCTACGGTGATGATGCTACCAGCATCAAAAAATTTGGTGAACAAGTGATTACTCAACTTTGTGAAAAATTAATCAGCCAAGGCGTACCAGGCATTCACTTTTATACCTTAAATCAGGCTGAGCCTAGTTTGGCTATTGTAAATAATTTAGGATTGGGGAAATAAAGAGGCTGGTTCTATAAGCCTCTTTTTATTTTACTAAATCAATAATCGTTATATAAAATTACTGAGGTAAACTAGTTGTTGGCAACAATCCTATGGTTCCATCAATATCAGTTAACCCACCATCTGCTGTAATAATAGCTGTAGCAGCCTCTCTTTGATTAAAACTAGCCATCGACTGAATCAGGTCATCCACTTGATAAGCACTTAACTCACTCTCTTCTGAAACTGGATCAATCAAGCTGCTAACACCTTCCTGATAATATGAATCATTACCTAAAAGGATATCATTACCAGCACCACCTAAAAGGTAGTCTGAGTCACCTGCACCTGAAAGATTATTGTACTCATTTCCAGTCAGGTAGTCGAAATCGTCATTATTTGTACTCAATTCAACTGTAGGTGTAGATTGAAAAAACTCATCAATTTTTGCAGTATCGTCATTACTCTTAGCTGTAATGGTTAATCCATATTCAATTTCACCAAATAAGCTTTGAGTCTCACTATCATCAGATATTAAGTCTTTATTAGTAGACTGCTGATAGACAACTGCCCCCAAGCTAATGATTTGGTAATTTGACTGGAGATTATTGGTTTCTATACTATCACTTATGCTAGTTACTGCTGCTATGTCACTATTACTCATATTACTCTTTTCAAAATATAAAAGCTCATAGAGACAACACTATAAAATAAATACTACAAATAAGACATAACCAATAACATTACATAACCAGACTTAACATAATATCTACATGTATATCCATGTAGATTATGTTCTGTTTAGCAACTACCCAACCTTCCTCGAATAATGATCAAAAGCAGTGATTTTTTGATACCCCACTTTTTCATATAAAGCTTTTGCTTCATTATTATCTACGGCTGTCGCAAGTTTGACTGTTAATGCATCAGTATCAAGTGCTAATTGTTGAGCTTGCTCCAATAGCGCCTCTGCTATACCTTTTTTACGGTAATCAGGGTGCACATATAAGTCATTAAGATACCACATTCGTTTCATGGCTACAGATGAAAACGCAGGATAAAGCTGGGTGAACCCCACAGATTGGTTGTTAACGAATGCTAAAAATATCACTGAGTCTTTATTTACTAGCCTTTCCTTAATAAAGGCTGTAGATGAGGTTAAATCAGTAGCTTGCTTATAAAACTGACGGTATTTGTCGAACAAAATAGCAACCTGGTTAAGATTTTCTAGTGTTGCTTTTCTAACTTCCATCAACTCTCTCCTACAGGTTTCGTATAATTTTTACAGTATTATACTGCCAAAAAATGTATTCCTACAGGATTGCGCATTAATACAAGTGAAATTAACAGCTGGTATCTGAAGCTAAGAATAACTAACTGGATTTTACTACCATCAATTCCAGCTGCATGGCGATACTTCTGGCAGCTGATGCCTGTTCAGCTAAATCGTCAACCACTCGGTATAAACAAACAGCATCCAATGAATTAAGCTGGTCTTCAAGGCTATAAATTACTTTACGATTTTCTCTTAACTGGGTTCTAGCAGTATCTTCTAAATCTTCTACTTCTTGGGTCATTTCTGAAATAATATCAGCTTCTTTGCCTCTAAAGCCTGTTTCCAATAGATCATCTAACTCCCCAACACAACGATGAGCTAAGGTCGTGGTATCAACCACCACCTTTACAAATTGACTGAGTGGACTAATCACTTTTTCAGGAATAACTAACTGGCGGGAAATAATTCGGGTGGTAATATTATCTGCAATATTAGCAACTTCGTCTTGATCATAAACTAGTTTAAATAATAACTCTCGGGGTACAGGGGTTAAAATTCCAGCTGGTAGTCGTTGGAGGATTTCTTTTTTCAGTTCATCGGCTTCATGTTCAAGCTCATAAATATGCCGCTCTATAACAGCAGCTTCTTCCCAGTCATCACCTGCAGCTGCTTGCATAAATTTAGGTAGAAGCTCAACACAGCTAAGGACTTTAACCATGTGTTGTTGAATAGGGTGGAAAGGTGAACGGGCAAAAAGATCAATGATAGCGTGGCGAAACATAAGCCTTCCCCCTTCCTTTAGTTCATTTACACTTTTATAAGCTTAGCACTTAGGCAAGTGCAGGGAAGGTAAAAAGACTGTCACTAAAAATTCTTTTTACTGACAGCCTTTAGGGAGGACCAGATGTAAGACTTATTTTATCCAAACGGATTTTATATTAGTGAACTCTTTAATTCCTTCTGCAGCAAGCTCACGCCCATAACCAGAACGCTTAACTCCACCGAAAGGTAATCGAACATCACTTTTTACCAAACCATTGATAAATGCATTACCTACCTCAAGTGATAAAGCTATTTGTTCTGCTCGCTCGTTATCCTGACTCCAAATACTAGCGCCAAGACCAAATGGGCTATCATTGGCAACTGCTATTGCTTCTTGGTCATCAGCTACTTCAATAATACTAGCAACAGGCCCAAATATTTCTTCTTGGTAAGCTAATATACCCGGTTTAACACTACCCAAAATTGAAGCCTGATAGAAATTACCGTCCCCCTCTCCTCGTTCACAGCCTAATAAATTAACTGCACCTTGTTTTAACGAGTGAGTGACTTGTTGATGTAATTCAGAACGTAAATCATTACGTGCCATTGGGGCTAAAGTTGTTGCAGGGTCTAACGGATCGCCCAGAGTTAATTGACCAACAGCTTGTTTAAATTGTTCAACAAACTGTTCAGCAATGGATGACTGAACAATAAACCGCTTGGCAGAAATACAGGTTTGCCCTGCATTCATAAACCGAGATGTAACGGCTGTAGGAATAGCTAAATTTAAATCTACATCATCCAAAACTATAAATGCATCGGATCCACCCAACTCCATCACAGATTTTTTAATATTGTAGCCAGCCACTTTGGCTATTTGCCGTCCTGCTAACTCACTCCCCGTGAGTGCTACACCTTTAATCCGTTTATCTGCAATAATTTGCTCCACTTTATTGGAGCCTACCATTAAGGTACGAAAACACCCGTCCGGCAAATCAGCCTCTTTTACTAATTTTTCAATCGCCAAGGCACATTGTGGAACATTAGAAGCATGTTTTAACACTGCGGTATTACCCGCCATTAGCACAGGAACTAAAAATCGAAAAACCTGCCAAAAAGGAAAATTCCAAGGCATTACTGCCATAATAACGCCAAGTGGCTGATAAGTGATATAACTGCGGCTTGCATCTGTTGTCGCTTGCACTGGTGCTAACATTTGCTCAGCATTATCAGCATAATATTCACAAGCCAATGCACATTTATCAATTTCTGCCAATGCTTCTTTATAAAGCTTACCCATCTCGCAGGTAATTAATTTTGCAAGCGAGTCACGCTGTTTTTTTAAAAGACTGGCTAACCTTTTTACCGCATCGGCCCGCTTACTATAAGTAAACTGACGCCACAGGCCAAAGCCCCGATTAGCTTCAGTAATAGCTTGCTCCAAACTGTTATTATCAAACACTTCGAATTCGGCAAGCAGATCTTGGTTAAAAGGATTTACAGACTGGAGCTTCATACAGACTCCTCAAAGGCCTTATTTCTCACAAATAATTCGCCAAACAATACCGCTAAATGTTAACACACGCAAAACCCTTTTCAGGTCAATTGTGAACAGCCGCACCCAATTGTTTACTATTTAGACAACAATCATTTTTTTAAGTTAACCGTTACAACAATCATTTGAAGGGCTTAGATCAAATAGTTTCTATTTAGCTTTTTCCGTAATTAAAAAACTTGTTATTGCAATTTATTTCCCAGAGATATATTCCACTTTTATACGTCGAGTAATTCCCGTAAAAAGCTCATAGGGTATTGTATCTGCCCACACTGCCACCTCATGAGCTGGTAGCGCCTCTCCCCATAACACCACCAGGTCATTTAATTGAGCATTGGCTACTGGGCGCAAATCAACAGCCAGCATGTCCATAGACACCCGACCAATTAGCGGACAGCGAACACCATTGACTAATAAAGGAGTGCCCGACTTGGCATGACGGGGATAGCCATCACCATACCCAATAGCCACGACACCCACAAGCATTGTCTCTGGAGCTTGGTAAGTTGCACCGTAGCCAACAGTATCGCCTTTTTGTACGGTTTTTATAGCTATTAACGCTGACTGCAGTGTCATCGCAGCTTGCAAAGCTTTAGTAGACTTGGGCTGATTTTGCATAAATGGTGATGCACCATAAAGCATAATGCCTGGCCTTCCCCAGCCTAAATAGGTTTCTGGCCAGGCCAATATTGCTGCCGAATTAGCCACACTCATTGGCGGATTAAAAGGCTCAATCAACTTATTGAAGTGGGCTAATTGAACCCGAGTCATACTATTTCCAGGTTCGTCAGCACAGGCCATGTGAGTCATACACACCACCTGCTGCACATTAGGCGATTGAATTAATTGCTGATAAGCGGTTAAAAAGTTTTCTGCTGACAACCCCAAACGATGCATACCACTATCAAGCTTTAACCAAACTGATATTGGTTTGCTTAGAATTGTATTTAATAAGCATTGAAGCTGCCAAAGATTATGTATAACGCAAATAAACTGCTGCTCGGCAATTATAGCCAACTCATCTTTTTCAAAAAAACCTTCCAGTAGTAAAACTGGTCGGCTAATACCAACTTTACGTAGCTGCAGCGCCTCTTCAATACAAGCCACTGCATAGCCATCAGCAATATCTTGCAACGCCTCAGCTACGGCAGTTGCACCATGCCCATATGCATCGGCTTTAATAACAGCAAGTGCTGGTTGTTTGATCAATTGCTTCGCCAACTGATAATTATGGCGAATAGCAGTTAAATTAACGACCGCTTTGGTAGGACGACTCATGAAGTTTAATTACCACTATTACTACCTTACTTATTTACTGTAGCGACAGATAGCTAACCCTTCAGGATCAATTTCTGGGGTATTACCCATTATTTGATCGGCTAACAACTTGGCTGAGCCACAACACATAGTCCAGCCTAACGTACCATGTCCTGTATTTAAATATAAGTTATTCAATGGAGTTGGACCGACAACTGGGGTTCCGTCTGGTGTCATTGGTCGTAAACCGCTCCAAAACTCCCCTTCTGTCACATTGCCTGCCTTCGGAAATAAATCTGAGACAACATGGGCAAGGGTTTTGCGTCTTGATTCCTGCAAAGAAAGATCAAACCCTGCCAGTTCTGCTGTACCGCCAACTCTCAGCCGCTGATCAAACCGAGTCATGGCAACTTTATAAGTTTCGTCCATTACTGTAGAGCAAGGTGCCATCTCAGAATTTTCGATAGGTATTGTCAGCGAATAACCTTTTACTGGATAAATTGGTAATTTAATATCCAACCAGGTTAACAATGCAGGACTAAAAGCTCCCAAAGCGACGATATAGCAATCACCTTCAATAACACCATCTTCCAAGACCAGATTTTTAACCTCGGAAGTCGTTGCATTAATGCCAAGAATTTTTTTGTTAAATAAAAAGCTAACTCCAAGCTGCGTTGCCTGCTTCAATAATGCCTGGCTAAATAAATAACAATCGCCAGTTTCATCCTGAGGCAAACGTAAACCACCTACTATTTTATGTTGCTGATAACTTAAGGCAGGCTCAGCTTTAACACAGCCAGCAACGTCTAAACATTCATACGGAACCTGATATTGCTCAAGCACCTTAATGTCTTTTTCAATTGCACGCAGCTGCTTAGCGGTTCTAAATAACTGCAAGGTACCCAAAGAGCGCCCCTCGTAACAAAGATCTAACTCTTTCCTTAAAGTAATCAGACATTGTTTACTATAAGTCGCCAGTCGTACCATTCTGGCCTTATTGGTAGCATAATGCTGATTGTTGCAATTAGATAACATTTGCCATAGCCAACGCCAAAATAAAGAGTCTAATTTAGGGTGAATAACCAGTGGTGAATGGCTTTGTAACATCCACCTTACTGCTTTTAAGGGAATCCCTGGAGCCGCCCAAGGAGCCGCATAACCAGGGGAAATTTGTCCGGCGTTAGCAAAACTGGTTTCTAAAGCAGGTCCCGGCTGACGATCGACCACTGTAACCTGATGGCCCTGCTTTGCTAAATAATAAGCGGTTGATATTCCAATAACTCCACAACCTAAGACGACTACCTTCACTCTACCCCCTATTTGAGTTTGGTATTATTTGAAGTGCCCATAAGCTTGCAATAATAAAACAAACCCATTACAACCGAATACGCCAGACAACAAATGTGGTACTTTTTTAAAAAATAAATTACATTGAACTGTAACAGCATCGGCCAATTTAGATAGCAATGAGAAATAAACGAGAAACCAGCCGTCAGTTAGATCGAATCGATAGAAATATTCTGCGAATATTACAAGAAGATGGTCGAATATCCTATGTAGACTTAGCTGATAAAGTAGGACTAAGTACAACCCCCTGCCTCGAACGTGTTAAACGGCTGGAACGGGAAGGTTATATTGAAGGCTATGCTGCAAAGCTAAACCCTCAATTACTTCAAGCTGGCTTGTTAGTGTTTGTGGAAATTTGTTTATATTCAAAGTCTGCCGATATATTTGATGAATTTCGCCGTGCCGTAATAAAGCTTCCTCATGTTTTAGAATGCCATCTAGTGTCGGGTGATTTTGATTATTTGATTAAAGCCCGCATTTCGGAAATGGCATCTTATCGTGAGCTACTGGGAGATATTCTACTCAAATTGCCAGGAGTGAGAGAGTCAAAAAGCTATATTGTCATGGAAGAATTAAAAGAAACCTTAACAATCCCTATTCTTGAAGACCCAGCTTAATAAGCTAAAACTCATCAATAAAGGCTTTGAGTATAGGCAGGTGGGATTTTTTAATGCGCTTAAACTCAAAGCCAGCGCCAAAGTCACTGGAAAAATTTGAACCTTGGCACCACATACACTCCGCTTCGAAGTTTATTTGGGTTCCATTTTCCTGCCCATCAGGAAGCACAAAGGCTAATGCAAGTTGTTCATAAAGCTCAACTTTATCAGGCGAAAGCAGCATAAAACCTTTTATATTGATATCAAACACTTTCCCAAGAGCTTTCCCTGTTTGCTGGCTTACCACTTCCACACGACAATTTTTTAGTCGTTTCCTTGGCAAACTCCTCCGTTCGTCGTGTTGGCCATCTGTCATCAGCTACTCCATACAAGTCACTGCTACCTAGTTTATAGTAGCCATTAGAGAACACTACTAAGTGTAAGTGTTAATTTACTCGCCAGCCAAAAAAACAGCTTCCTGACTTACAGCTAAAACGAAAGCAAACCTGAACACAGGTATACTAAAGTTACATACAGGTTAAAAACCTAATGTGTTTAGCGGAAACGGAGGATCCCGTTATGTTTAAACGCATGACAACTGCTAGAGTGAACGATCTTCACTTTAAATACGATGAGCAAACGGGCTTAAAAGCCATTATTGCAATTCACAATACCCGGTTAGGCCCAGCTCTTGGTGGATGCCGGATTATTGAATACCAAAGTACTGACCAAGCAATTGATGACGCTATCCGTCTAGCTAAAGGGATGAGCTATAAAGCTGCTTTAGCTAACTTGCCACTTGGAGGTGGTAAAGCCGTCATTTTGAAACCAGCTAAAATTCATGATCGTACTTTGCTGTTCGAAGCCTTCGGTCGTTTTGTCAATGAATTGGGAGGACGCTATATCACTGCAATGGATGCAGGTACCACCACAGAAGATATGGATGCGGCTGCCACTCAAAGCCATTATGTTACTTGCACGTCTGCTACTGGTAATCCAGCACCGTTTACTGCATTAGGAGTTTTTACTGGGATAAAAGCCTGCTTAAAGCTCAAAGGGCACAGTGCAACTAACCTGCAAAGCGTTCATGTCGCCATTCAAGGGCTAGGTAACGTAGGTTATGAGCTTGCCAGGCTATTATATGAAACTGGCGCTAAGCTCACCGTGGCAGATATTGATAAATCCAAGCTAGCCCGTTGCGTTAATGAATTTAATGCCACTGCAGCACCGGCGGACGCTATTCATAAAGTCCACTGCGATATCTTCAGCCCTTGCGGCCTGGGTAGCATTCTCACCAAAACCACTATCGATGAATTAAACTGTCAGATAGTCGCAGGGTCAGCCAATAATCAACTGGCACTACCTCATTGTGGTGAAATTATTCATCAACGGAATATTTTGTATGCGCCTGATTACTTAATCAATGCAGGTGGTTTGATGTTTGTTGCACTACAACATAAAGGCGCTAAGCTGGACGCCATTAAAAAGAAAATAGAGGAGATTGGTATAACCCTTAATACTCTGCTCAAACGTTCTCTCAACCAAAATATGCCTAGTAGCGAAATAGCCGATCATATGGCTGAAGAAGTACTTTACAAATCCCAACAGTCTAACAAAGTAGTTTTCGGTGCCGGCCAATAACCCAAGGCCAGCCCCACGCCTGATTATCTCAATAGATCTGAGATAATCATCAGCTAAATGATAAATATAAAAAGGGGGATTACATGTCCCAAAACAGTGTTTCCCAGAAGAATGTATCTCAGGCGAAAGTCTCTATTGATTATGTGCAATACCTAAATGAGCACGCCAATTTAACTCAACCGCTGCCAGAATGGGCTGATAAGCCTGACAAGCTCATTAACTACTACCGAGAAATGGTGCAAGCCCGCCAAGCAGACCAAAAAGCCATTGCTCTCCAAAGAACCGGGCAGCTCGGTACATACCCTTCCATTCTTGGTCAAGAAGCTATTGCTGTTGTTATAGCTAGTGTTATGGCTAAAGATGATGTATTGGTCCCTTATTACCGAGATCATGCAGCTATGGTAATGCGGGGCATGAAACAAGCTGATGTGTATCGATACTGGGGAGGTGATGAGCGAGGAAGTGCCAACCCCGACAGCGAACAAGACTTTCCCTATTGTGTCCCCATTGCGACTCAAGTTCCCCAGGCAGCAGGTGTCGCTGCTGCGATTAAGATCCGTGGCCAACAACGTGCTGTGCTTTGTACCTGTGGTGATGGTGGTACTTCTAAAGGTGACTTTCTTGAAAGCATCAACCTTGCTGGCGTTTGGCAGCTCCCCTTGGTGTTTGTGGTTAATAACAACCAATGGGCTATATCCGTACCAAGAAGGCTCCAGTGTGGTGCATCCACCTTAGCCCATAAAGGTATTAGTGCCGGTATTCCTTCTTTACAAGTCGATGGTAATGATGTCATTGCCCTACACGAAGTTATTAGCCAGGCACTGCATCGAGCTCGAACAGGCAAAGGCGCTACCTTGATTGAAGCCATCAGTTATCGCCTAAGTGATCACACTACCGCTGATGATGCTACCCGTTATCGCAGTGCCGAAGAGCTTAAAGCTGGCTGGGCAAAAGAACCCATTAAACGACTTCAACAACATCTGCATCGCAATGGCTGGTGGGATGAGCAGAAAGAACAACGCCTTCAAGCCCAGGTAGCAGATAATGTGCAGCAAGCTGTAGACGAATATCTGAAAACCCCTCCCCCTCCAATCAGTGATTTATTCACCCATCACTATCAGCAAATGCCAGTCAGCTTGGTAGAGCAACAAATGGCAATGGAAGCCAAAATAACCCAGGGAGGTGGCCATGACGAATAAAATCACCTTAGTAGAAGCCGTTAACCAAGCTCTACATTACGCCATGTCCAATGATCCTGATGTGGTCGTACTGGGCGAAGATGTGGGAGCTAATGGCGGTGTTTTTCGAGCCACCCTAGGGCTTAAAGAAAAATTCGGTTTTAGGCGCGTAATGGACACCCCCTTAGCTGAAGCCTTAATTGCTGGTGTCAGTATTGGCATGGCAGCCCAGGGGTTAAAACCTGTTGCTGAAATTCAGTTTATGGGGTTTATCTTCCCCGCCCTTGAGCAGCTTATGTGTCATGCAGCCCGAATGCGCAACAGAACCCGTAGCCGATTAACCTGCCCAATGGTAGTGCGCGCTCCTTTTGGTGGAGGCATTCATGCACCAGAGCATCACTCTGAAAGCACTGAAGCATTATTTGCCCACATACCAGGGATTCGGGTAGTCATTCCCTCTTCACCAAAGCGGGCTTATGGGCTGTTGCTCGCAGCCATTCAAGACCCTGACCCGGTATTGTTTTTAGAACCCAAACGAATCTATCGAGCAACCAAGCAGTTAGTACCAGATGATGGACAAGCTTTGCCGCTAGATACCTGCTTCACTTTAAAAGAAGGTCATGATGTCACCTTGATTAGCTGGGGCGCTTCAGTCCAAGAAACACTGCAAGCTGCAAAGGACTTAGAGGAAAGTGGTATTTCTGCTGAAGTGATAGATTTAGCAAGCATCAAACCCATTGATTACAACACCATTCTTGCCTCAGTTCAGAAAACAGGTCGCTGCGTCATTGTTCATGAGGCCGCTCGAACAGGGGCTGTTAGCGCTGATATTGCAGCGGAAGTCAGCTACCACGCTGCTGTAGAATTGCAAGCCCCAGTTGAAAGAGTTACTGGCTATGATATCACCATGCCTTACTACCGCACGGAACAGTATTACCTACCTAATAAAAACGACGTCATTAATGCTGTGAATAAGACCATGGAGCAAGCATGAAATTTTTCAAACTACCCGATCTTGGTGAAGGTATTCCTGAAGCAGATATTGTGAAATGGCATGTCAAACCTGGCCAACAAATAAAAGAAGATCAAATATTAGTTTCCGTTGAAACTGCCAAAGCAATTGTTGAAGTTCCCTCTCCTCAGGATGGTGTTATTGCCAAGCTATTTGTAAATGAAGGCGACACTATTCACACTGGCGAACCATTAGTGGAGTTTGCCAATGAAGAAGACGAAGATACTGGCACGGTAGTTGGTGAAATCAAGCAAGCAGCGGAAGGTGAGCATGAAGAAGATGAATTCATCATCGGTGCCTCACCCAGTACCAGCCGTCAAGCTCAAATAAGGGCAACCCCTGCTGTTCGGGCATTAGCTAGACGCCTGAATATTGACCTCTCAACTGTTAAAGCAACCGGAGCCAACCAATTCATCACCACTGAAGACGTGGAGCGGGCAGCCCGTTTAAATTCAGTACTCGGTAGCCAGGCTGAGCCCTTAACTGGGGTCAGGAAACATATGGCTAAAAATATGACACTGGCTCACCAGGAAATTGTACCTGTCACCCTGTTCGATGACGCAGATATCAACCACTGGGCACCTAAAGAAGACATGACCATTCGTTTGGTCAAGGCCCTAGCCAAAGCTTGTACAGTAGAGCCTCATCTGAATGCCTGGTTTGATGGTGAGAGAATGGCTCGCCGGTTACACAAAAAAGTGGATATAGGCATTGCAGTTGATACCCCTCAGGGTTTATTTGTTCCCGTGTTACGAGACGTAGCAAACCGTGATGAAGCTGATTTGCGTAAAGGGTTAAACCACCTACGCAAAGATGTAGAAGCAAGAACTATCCCTCCATCTGAGCTACAAGGTGCTACACTTACTTTAAGTAATTTCGGCACCATTTCAGGCCGTTATGCTAGCCCAATTGTGGTGCCCCCCACTGTTTGCATATTAGGTACAGGACGTGTCAGAAAAGAGCCTGTCGCAATAAATAACGAGATAGCAATACATAAAATAATGCCTTTATCTCTGACTTTTGACCATCGAGCTGTAACAGGGGGAGAAGCGGCCCGATTTCTGCAGGCAATTACAACGGAACTGGAAAGTTAATTGCCTGGCAATATTCAATACTTTTCTTAACAACTTTGTAATTCGTGAGTCTAAGGGTTTGAAGGATTTGGGATTTTAGTTAATTACATGTCAGCGGGTGAATATAATGGATATTTTTAGCTCTATAAAAAGTCGTTATGAGTCTATTCAAGAAGAAGAATTAAGCCTACAAGAGTACCTGGAACATTGTAAAAAAGACAGCATGGTATATGCCAATGCAGCCGAACGCATGTTAGCCGCTATTGGCGAACCGGAATTAACAGATACCTCCCGCGACCCCAGGCTAAGTCGAATTTTCTCCAATAAACTTATCAAAAGATATCCTGCATTCGCTGAATTTTATGGCATGGAAGAATGCATTGAGCAAATAGTTGCTTATTTCAAACATGCCGCCCAAGGTTTAGAGGAAAAGAAACAAATTCTTTACTTATTAGGTCCAGTTGGCGGTGGTAAATCTTCGTTAGCTGAACGACTTAAAAGTTTGATGGAGCATATCCCTTTTTATGCCATTAAAGGTTCACCTGTTTTTGAATCCCCATTAGGTTTATTCAATCCTTTGGAAGACGGCAATATTCTCAAAGAAGAATATGGGATTCCAAAACGATACTTAAAAGGCGTTATGTCTCCTTGGGCAGTAAAACGTTTAAAAGAATATGGCGGGGATATTTCCAAATTTAGAGTTGTGCGTTTATATCCCTCTATTCTTAACCAAATTGCAATTTCCAAAACAGAGCCAGGTGATGAAAACAATCAGGATATTTCCAGCCTGGTAGGTAAAGTCGATATTAGGCAGCTTGAAGAATATGCTCAACATGACCCAGATGCATACAGTTTTTCGGGCGGCTTGTGCCGTGCGAACCAAGGCTTATTAGAATTTGTGGAAATGTTTAAAGCCCCAATAAAAGTGCTTCACCCATTGCTAACAGCTACCCAAGAAGGTAATTATAACAGCACTGAAGGAATGGGCGGTTTACCCTTTGAAGGTATTATTTTGGCTCACTCAAACGAATCAGAGTGGCAAAGCTTTAAAAATAATAAAACCAACGAAGCTTTTATTGACCGTGTATATATAGTCAAAGTACCTTACTGTGTACGCGTGACTGAAGAAGTTAAAATTTACGAAAAATTATTACAGAATAGTTCACTTTCCGACTCGCCATGCGCACCTGATACATTACGCATGTTAGCGCAGTTCTCTGTTTTATCTCGGATTAAAGAGCCAGAAAACTCCAATATTTTTTCTAAAATGAAAGTTTATGATGGTCAAAACCTGAAAGATACAGATCCCAATGCAAAATCATTGCAGGAATATCACGATTCAGCTGGAGTTGATGAAGGCATGGAAGGTTTGTCTACCCGGTTTGCATTTAAAATACTATCAAAAGTCTTTAACTTTGACCCCAGCGAAATTTCTGCAAACCCCGTTCATTTACTCTATGTATTAGAACAGCAAATTGAACAACAACAATATGTTCCTGAGGTTCAAGAACGTTATTTACGTTTTATCAAAGAATTTCTAGCACCGAAGTATATCGAGTTCCTCGGTAAAGAAATTCAAACGGCATATCTTGAGTCTTACTCTGAGTATGGCCAAAATATATTTGATCGCTACATCACTTATGCTGACTTCTGGATTCAAGACCAAGAATACCGAGATCCTGAAACAGGTGACATTCTTAACCGGCAAGCAATCAATGATGAGTTAGAAAAAATCGAAAAACCAGCAAATATTGCCAATCCAAAAGATTTCCGTAATGAAATTGTTAATTTTGTATTACGGGCACGGGCCAACAATAAAGGTAAAAACCCAAGCTGGCTTAGTTATGAAAAAATGCGCGCTGTTATTGAGAAAAAAATGTTCTCAAATACAGAAGACTTACTACCAGTAATTTCTTTTAATGCTAAAGCTTCTAACGAAGATCAGCGGAAACACAATGAATTCGTAAAACGCATGATAGAAAGGGGTTATACCGAAAAACAAGTCAGACTACTTTCAGAATGGTATATTAGAGTACGCAAGTCACAATAATTGGTTGAGTTAACCGGCAGGTAAGTCCATGAGTCATATTATAGATAGACGCCTCAACGGTAAAAACAAAAGCACGGTTAACCGCCAGCGTTTTCTGCACCGTTATAAAAAACACATTAAGCGGGCAGTAGCCGATGCAGTTAACAAGCGAAGTATTACCGACGTAGAAAGCGGGAGCCAAATTACCATACCAGATAAGGATCTATCTGAGCCTATATTTCACCATGGAAGAGGTGGGCAAAACACTATTGTCCACCCAGGCAATAAAGAATTTGTTAAAGGTGATAAAATCCGTCGCCCTGAAGCTGGGGGCGGTTCTGGTAGTGGATCAGGACGTGCCAGTAATCAAGGCGAAGGTATGGATGATTTTACCTTTCAAATAAACCATGACGAATTTCTGGAATACATGTTTGAGGATTTAGAGTTACCTCACCTAGTAAAAAAACAGTTGAAAGAGTCAACTGCCTATAAATTTAGGCTGGCAGGTTTTACCAGCAAAGGTACTCCTGAAAAACTCAATATCATTCGTTCATTACGTAGTGCTCATGCCCGTCGCATTGCTTTGTCAGGCTCTGACCGTAAAGAAATTCGCGAATTAAAACGTGAATTGCGGGAAATGGAAGTTAACCCAGGTGCTTATGATGAAATTCGTGCCAAAGAAATAAAAGACCGCATTCGTGAATTAAATATCAAACTCAGACGCTTACCTTTTATTGATGAATTTGACTTAAAATACAATAACTATGTAAAAACTCCTGTTCCTAGCACCAAAGCGGTAATGTTTTGTGTAATGGATGTTTCTGGCTCTATGACACAAGAAATTAAAGACATTGCTAAACGATTTTTTATTTTGCTCTACTTGTTTCTAAAACGAACTTACAAGGAAATTGATGTCGTTTTTATTCGACATCACACATCAGCTAAAGAAGTAGATGAAAACGACTTTTTCTATTCTCGCGAAACAGGTGGCACCATTGTTTCCAGTGCATTAGAACTCAGTCGCGATGTCATTAAAGAGCGTTATCCTGTTCAGGATTGGAATATTTATATCGCCCAAGCGTCTGATGGCGATAACTGGGAAGGTGATTCTACTATTTGTAGTGATATTTTGGTTAATCACATCATGCCATTAGTGCAATATTTTGCTTATGTGGAAATCACTGATCGGCACCACCAAAACTTATGGCGAGAATACGATAAAATCACCGAAGAGTTTCCAAATACTTTTGCCATGCAACAAATCAAGTCGGTTAATGATATATATCCAGTCTTCCGACAATTATTCGAAAGGAAGGAAGCATGAAAAAGAAGCAACCTATTTCAACAGGCTCTGAATGGACTTTCAAATTAGTTGAAAAGTATGACCAAGAAATAAGCCGGGTTGCCGAATTTTATCAGCTTGATACTTACCCAAACCAAATTGAAGTCATCAGCTCTGAACAAATGATGGATGCCTACGCTTCAACAGGTATGCCATTAATGTATAGCCACTGGTCTTTCGGCAAACAATTTTTAAATACCCAGCAAAATTACCGTCGCGGTTATATGGGGCTGGCTTACGAGATTGTTATTAATTCTTGTCCTTGTATTGCCTATTTAATGGAAGAAAATACCATGACCATGCAGGCACTGGTTATTGCCCATGCCAGTTATGGTCATAATTCATTTTTTAAAGGAAATTATCTTTTCCGCACCTGGACTGACGCCACATCAATTGTGGACTATTTATTGTTTGCTAAAAATTATATTAATAAGTGCGAAGAACGATACGGTATTGATGCTGTAGAAGATATTGTAGACTCTTGTCATGCCTTAATGAATTATGGTGTTAACCGCTATAAACGCCCTGCACCACTCTCAACTGAAGAAGAAAAGGCACGTCAACAAGAACGAGAAGAGTATCGCCAACGTCAGCTTAATGAACTTTGGAATACAATTCCCAAACAAGAAAACAAAGGAAAAAACAAAAAAGAAAAACGCTTTCCGGATGATCCAGAAGAGAATATTCTCTATTTCTTTGAAAAAAATGCACCTTTACTAGAAACCTGGCAACGGGAAGTTATCAGAATTATCCGTAAAGTTGCTCAATATTTTTATCCACAGCGTCAAACCCAGGTAATGAATGAAGGCTGGGCTTGTTTTTGGCACTACACTATTTTGCATCATTTGCATGAGGAAGGCCTGGTAACTGATGGCTTTATCATGGAAATGTTGCACTCGCACTCTAATGTGGTTTTTCAACCCAGTTTTGATGACCCCCGCTATTCTGGCATCAACCCTTATACCTTAGGCTTTAATATGATGACTGACATTCGTCGTATTTGCGAAAACCCTACCGAAGAAGATAAGCGTTGGTTCCCGGATATTGCAGGCTCAAACTGGTTAGAAACCCTGCATTTTGCAATGAAAAACTTTAAAGATGAAAGCTTCATTCTGCAGTTTTTATCACCAAAAGTTATTCGGGACTTAAAGTTGTTTTCCATTAGAGATGATGAAAACCTGCCTTACCTGGAAGTTGAAGCCATTCATAATGACGAAGGCTATCGCATTGTTCGAGAAGCATTAGCAGCACAATACAACCTGGGTAACCGGGAGCCGAATATTCAAGTTTACAATGTTGACGTTAGAGGTGATCGTTCGCTGACCTTACGCCATTATCAACATCAACATCGTCCACTCGGTAAAACAACACCAGAAATGCTAAAACACATACATAATCTCTGGGGCTTTGATGTACACTTAGAGTCTATCAGGGATAAAAAAGTACATAGCAGTTATCACTGCCCACCAAAAGAGGTAGAAGAAGAAAAATCAATGATTGAGTTAACCTGAGTCTTACACTAATCGAGTTTCACACTTAAGGGCTGATTTGGCCTTTAAGTGTTCTCAAGCTGCAGTAACACCTCTTTTAATACTCACTCCTGCTTTTTTGTGAAATACCTCTAAATAAATCTCAAATATTCTTCAAGAAAATGCTTTTTTAACAGCAAGAAAAATGGCAAATTTGGCCACACCTGAATTACATCAACACTGATTACTTAACAGACTCATTTCACAGTGTCTAATTGAACCTGACTACAAAACACTCAAAATTCCCTTTAAATTAGTGCTGAGTATTTTCATTTATTACTTTGTCCAATAAATAATGTTGCACTTATTTTTAAAACGCTGTATCACAATCATTAAAATTATTGAACAAGCATTTTTATCTCAAGCTTAGTAAGAAGGTAACACCATGAAAAATACATCCATCTCAGCTGTAATAATGGGGTTGATGATGCTCATTTTAACTGGCTGCCAAGCTTCGGCTAATAAATCAGCAGGAGCACAAGAAAATACAGGGCAAACAGGAATTGTTGAAATTTGGGAATTTGAACGGTCTCACATTTTAAAATGGACACTGTGGAGTTATGACAGCGAAGTGGATCTGTCCGTAATTTCTGATCAAGATGAAGGTTTAATTCAGCAAGCCTTTGCCAACTTTAGCGAGGGAGAATACCGCCAATGGAATAATCAAAACTTAGGCACCTTTGGTTTTTCTGCAGGTAGCACCTATACCAATAGTGATGGAGAAGCTTGTCGCAATTACTCTATTTCAGTTGAAATTGAAAATAATGGTTTTAAATCCCGCGAATCTCGACCTGCTATTGCATGCCTGCAAAATAATAAATGGGAATTTAAACGATCTATTCTCTAAAACTAGTAAGGCTATAAATATTCTTTGAGTTCACGACTCAAAGAATATTTAATTTTGCCCCTCTGGTGGTAAATGCCCTACTTTTACATAAATCATTGCACCTGCTTCCTTTGTATAAGGCATATGCCTACTATAAGGTGGATTGCGTAACCAAGTACCTGCAGGGTATTCACCATCCTCATCATATAGCACACCATCAAGCACTAAAATTTCTTCGCCACCAGGATGAATATGCAACTTAAACTGGGTATTTGGCGCCCACTTCACCAGAGCTATATTTTCTCCTTGAAACTCATGTAAAGGTATTACTTTTAAACCTGAAACTAAGCCCTGTTGCCATAGTTGTCTATGGGTATTGATAGAGACAGGAGTGGTATCAGCCTGATTAAACTGGTGAAGCTTGACAAAAATCAGCGCTCCCTTTTCACCTACCTGTGGCGAATGAGAAGTACCAATTGGGTTTCGGATATAACTCCCCACTGGATATTCTCCATGCTCATCAGCAAAGACTCCTTCAACCACCAAAAACTCTTCACCACCTGCATGCATATGTTCCGTAAATTGGCTATTAGGCTCATAACGCACCAACGAAGTTGCTCTACCTATCTCTTCTCCAATTCGATCAAGCATCATTCTAGTAACACCTTTTACAGGTGAGCTAACCCACTGGTAATCCTCTGGTTTAATAACTACCCGCTTATAAAAATTTGCGTTTACTTTTGAATATTGCCTTTGCTTAGAATCATCAGACATAACATATCCTTGGCATAAACAAGAAGAACTTTTCCACCATATTATCTATCAATAGATAGATAATATGGTTTAAATACCCTCCATGTCAATGAACCAGAGATGATGTTTAAGTACTTAAGAGTGCCTTGCTTTTACTCTGCCGATCACCCACAAATACCGAGAAAAGCAGCCCCTCTACATTAACCAATCAATAACATTTAAATCACAAAATATCACTATTGATGGCTTAATGTCTGATAGTTTTGAAATAAAAAGAAAAATATTCTAAGAAATTTTTATATAGGTATAGACCGAAATGAATTTAGGGGGTATTATCGACTGAGCAAAAAAAAGCCCTAGCGTATTAGGAGGGATGCTAGGGCGTGAAAGTGTACCAATTAGGAGTCAAGCGAGTAACTTAACTGCGTGTAAGTGTACCAGCTGAAGAAAAATACAAAATTCGTAGATGTACCCACACCATTGTGGAAACTACCTACAAGCGAGTAATAACAAACATACAAACTCTCTCTTTTCTTAGAAAGCCAGTGTTGTAATACAACACTGGCTTTTTCTTTCCTGCTACTAAAAACCCATAGCCAATGTAGTTTTGCCACCTATTACAGGTGTATAATTTTCGGCTTTCAATAGGCCTATATTAAATAATTGCAAATGCCATGAGTAAAACCAGAGTATTAACAGGGATTACCACTACAGGAACCCCTCATTTAGGAAACTATGTAGGAGCCATCCGCCCTGCAATTGAAGCCAGCAAACAAGATGACGTACAGTCTTACTACTTCCTGGCCGACTATCACGCTATTGTAAAAGCCCGTGATCCTGAAAGAATTCATCAGTCTACTAAAGAAATTGCAGCAACCTGGTTAGCTCTTGGCCTAAATACTGACAAAGCCTGCTTTTATCGCCAATCAGACATCCCTGAAATAATGGAGCTTAACTGGATAATCTCCTGCTTAACAGCAAAAGGCTTGATGAACCGTGCCCACGCTTACAAAGCAGCTGTTCAGCAAAATGAAGAAGAAGGCTCTAGCGATCCCGATAAAGGTATCACCATGGGGCTATTTGGCTACCCGGTATTGATGGCTGCTGACATTTTGGTACTCAACGCACAAAAAGTACCAGTAGGTAGAGACCAAGTTCAACACCTGGAAATGACCAGAGATATCGCAGGCCGTATGAACCATCATTATAAAGTTGGTTTTAATCTGCCTGAAGCAGTAGTTGATATAGACTCAGCAGTGTTAAGCGGATTAGATGGGCGTAAAATGAGTAAAAGCTACGACAACACTATCCCCTTATTCGTACCAGAGAAAAAACTACGTAAGCTGATTATGAAAATCAAAACCAATTCTCTGGAGCCAGGTGAACCGAAAGACCCTCACACTTGTACGCTATTTGAAATTTTCAGCGCATTTGCTAATGAAGATGAGATTCAAGCTAAACGAGCCAGATATGAAGCTGGCGCTGCATGGGGTGAGTTAAAACAAGAGTTATTTGAATACCTGAACAACCATCTTAAAGAGCCTAGAGCAAGATATGAAGAGCTGCTAAGCAATCCTGACCATATAGAAAAAATTCTTCTACAAGGAGCAGAAAAAGCACGTTCAGAAACCACACCTCTTTTAGATAAAATTCGTCACTCAATTGGTATACGACCAATTAATTCCTAGGAAGGCTTAGCCTGGAACTCAACACTCCAGGCTAACTAAAATCTACACAAGTGTAGACTATTTCACCATTTCTAGTACTAAATCTGCCTTATCTTCATTACCTTTCGTTAAGACACTATATCGCTTAGTATTAATAAACCAGAGCTTACCATTCACTGTGATATTTGCTTGCACAGCATAATCATGAGTGGGTTTAATTTCTTTAGGCTGATATTTTAAATTAAATTGAATAGGTACTTGCTTACCACTATAAGTTTGTTCATTAATGACTATAGCAGGAGCATCCTGTAACGAAACATCCACGAGCTGCACATTGACTACAGCCTCTTTAGGTAAAGCAATCCGCTGTAAATAGGAAACAGAACCAGTTACAATATTAGTGCCTTTATCAACCTCCTGTTCTGCAGCAGTCACATTAATAATTGGTAATAGAACTGTCAGCAAACACACTAAATGTTGCCTCATAAACGCCTCACATCATTTGGATAATCATTGCTCAGGAGTTAGACATCAAGCTTTTGTGATAGTTGAGCATCGTAAGCTAAAAAGCATTCATTTTAACTATAGGGGCAGCCGTCGAGCGATGAAGCCCTATGAGTTTATGTTTTTATAAATGATTAGGGTGAATATTCATTTATTGATGAGAACCATTAAGACTTAAGAGGAGTACTCAATAACTAACTTCAATTTTTGTTGACGAGTCAGCTGCTTTATATTTTTTTCGCGTTTAGATGCACTTGACCGATTATGCCCATCCTCACTATAAACGAGATTAACAGGCGTACGGCCTTTCAAATATTTGGCGCCTGTTCCTGCATTATGCTGACTGATTCTTCGTTCCAAATTATTGGTAATACCTGTATATAAAGTATTATCAGCACACTCCACTATATAAACTAACCAGTCTGTCGTTGTTTTTGTCATTAGCCTATTAAATGTTCTAGTCAAACCCTAAAAATCATTCGTGAAGAGCATAACCATAAAAAAAACGGCTATATACTACACCATGTAAAGTAAGTATATAACCGTTTAAATAATAAGATAATACTGTTACCAGTATATCTTGTTTAGAAGTAACAAGCCTTATTAGTCAATAATCAAGTTATTATTATTTAGCAGATTGCTTAGAATAATGCCTGTATCTTCTGTCCCGTAATGGGCTTGATCAGATAAATCAACTCCATTTAAGACAATTTTTTGAGTCACTGGGCCATTTGCCATTGGGCTTACATCAATTGTTGTTGAGCCATTTGCAAACTCAAAATCCAAATATTCATCTAAGGGGTTATTTTCCTCATCGACAAGCAGGTCTTTTAAGTTTAGTGCGTCGCCCTCAGCGATATTGAATTGATCAATGGTTTCTTCTGCTGGGTTCGCTGCAGTCCCTTGACTCGGCCCAAAATCATAAATATCAGTTTGTGATATAGGGTTATTTGGGTCAATTACATCCACTGAAAAGTCAACCTGGTTGCTGGTTAGTCCTTCCTGGTCCACGCCTACCACTGACACCGATATAACTGGATTGGCATTGGCATCTAGTACGACATTCGGTTTCAAGCGTAACTCATTGCCAACAATTTCAACTAAATCTTTGTCATCTCCAGAAATTTCATAATGATCAAAATTTTGTTCTGGATCAGTCGCAGATAGAGTGCCAATAAAAATACCATTAGAAGTGTCTGCACAGTCTTCTAATACTGTGAGACTACTATCTAAATCAATTGTAGGCGCCTCATTTTCATCGGTAATACAAATAGTAACGTCTTGGGTAGTGGTATTTCCTGCTTCATCCGTGACAGAAACACGCAACACATCCATATTAGGGTTGCTTTCAAAATCCAATAAGCCACTCGCATTGGTTGCAGCACCCAGAGCGGTTAACATAATCACACCAGTAACGGCATCAATCGTAAAATAACCGTCTTGACTGGTTTGAGTGCCATTTTCAAACCTATACGTCAGTCTGCCAGTGCCACCTGCTCCTTCAACATTACCAACTACAGTACTCGAGAGACTGTTTTCAGCTAAATAAAATTTATCGCAGTTAATGACAGGGGGTTGCGGCTCATCAACATCGGTAATACAGATGATGACGTCTTGAGTTGTCGTATTTCCTGCTTCATCCATAACAGAAACACGCAGTGTATCCATATTAGGATTGCTTTCGAAATCTAACAGGCCATTACTATTTGTAGCAGCTCCAAGCGCAGTTAATGTGACAACCCCTGTAGTTGCATCAATACTAAAATAACCATCCTGACTGGTTTGAGAACCATTTTCAAATTTATATTTCAGCTTGCCTGTACCACCCGTTCCTTCAACATTACCAACTACAGTATCCGATAGACTGTTTTCGGCTAAATAAAATTTATCGCAGTTAATGACAGGGGGTTGCGGCTCATCAACATCGGTAATACAAATGGTAACGTCTGCAACAGTAGTATTACCTGCGCTATCCATGACAGAAACACGCAACGTATCCATATTAGGATTGCTTTCGAAATCTAATAAACCATTGGCATTTGTAGCTGCACCAATTGCAGTTAATGTAATAACACCAGTGACGGCATCAATAGTGAAATAACCATCACTACTGGTTTGAGTGCCATTCTCAAAGTTAAATTTAACAGGACTTGAGTCTTTTACTTCAACTTTGCCTACCACTGTACCCGCAGCACTATTTTCTTCTAGGTAAAACTTATCATCAATAATTATTGGGCATTTAGTATCAACAACATCAACACTAAAGTCGACTTGATTACTGGTTAAACCTCCTTCATCTACACCAACAATCGAAATACTGATTGTACCTACTTCTAAGGTAACTCCAGGCTTGAGCTGAATCATATTGCCTGAAATTTCAACGAGATCTTTATCCTTACCAGTAATAACGTAGTGATCGAAATTATTATCAGGATCAACGGCTTTTAAAGTACCAATCTTGATTGGATTAGAAGTATCAACACAGTCTTCTAAAACTGTTAAATCACTATCCAGGTCAATTGTAGGTGGCTCATTAACATTAGTAATACAAATATTAACGGCTTCACTTGTTGAGTTACCTGCACTATCTGTTACTTGTACCCAAACAGTCGCCATATTTGGATCGCTTTCAAAATCAAGCAGTCCATTTTGATTAGTTTCCGAACCAAGTAGAGTTAAATATATTACGCCAGTATCTGGATCTATTTCAAAATAACCATCCTGGCTAACTAACGAGCCATTTTCAAAACTGAATTTAATTCCATTACCTGTTGGATCTGTAGCCTTTACCCTGCCAACCTCAGTACTTGACTGACTATTTTCAGGTAAATAAAACTTATTAGTTGTTATATCGGGCGTTTCTGGATCTGTTGGATCTGTTGGATCTGTTGGATCTGTTGGATCTGTTGGATCTGTTGGATCTGTTGGATCTGTTGGATCTGTTGGATCTGTTGGATCTGTTGGATCTGTTGGATCTGTTGGATCTTCTGGTGTTTCCTCTTCACCTGTATTATTTTCATCATCATCGTCATCCACAAAGCCAACCACGGGGATACCAGCAAAAGGCGCTGTATTAAAATCTGTTTCAGCAATGGTTGAATGACCATCTCTATCAATAACAGGAAAGCCTGGCGAGCCTTCATTTTCTTCAATCGCTGCTGGTGCAGGTGTTTTTGGGCCCGCTGCAGTTGGAGGTAATAATTTAGTGGGGTCAGCACCTAAATCGATAGCAGCAATTATCGCTTTAGCATCTACGACTGATTCTGGCACATAATGTGGTTCAGCTGTATATACCGACTCATCAAGTAAAACTCTATCCCCTGGACCTAGGGTGACGTAGCCATTACTTTCAAAAAACTCTATGTGAACTGTGCCAGAAATTACCTGAATTTTATCATTTCTAAAAATATTATCGTCAGTGTGTAAAATTCTCTGGCTTCCATTTTCAGAAGTTGCGATTGCTTTTCCTGAAATTCCCTTTACTTCACCAATAATAACTGTCGAATCGTTCAGATTATTTTGTGAATTGTTTAACCCCTGTTGGTCCTTCATAATAAATTATTAACCTCCATCAACTGAATTGTGTTGTCTGGGGGCTAATATTTAATTAAGGGGTAGAAAGCAACAATCGTACAAAAGTACAAATTAATTATTGCTGAGAATTAAATCTCACTGCCTTAAGCATAAAGCGAGTTGTAGTCGATCTTTTACTTCGAGTTTTTTAAAAATGTTGGAAAGATGGGCTTTTATTGTTCGTTCCGATACACCCATTTTATTGGAGATTTCTTTATTATTAAGTCCTTCCACTACTTGTAATGCAACTTCCTGTTCTCTTGGCGACAGTTTGTGTAATAGTTCCGAATTTGCATTTTTTCTATTCGGTTGCTGAGCCAGACTTTTTACCATAGCTTCCATAAAAGGTTTACCGCACCACACTTGTCCTTGTGATACAACAGCAATTAATAATGGGATTTGCTTTGCAGCCATAAACGCATTACACACACCCACTACACCAGCCTGAAAATAAGTGTACGCCCGCTTGGTGTCGTACTCATCCTCAAGCACCACCACTTTGGTTTGAGGTTGTTGCTTTATCAGTTCGGGAATCATGGACAGCGGATCAGCTAGATCACGTTCGTGCAGGAGATAAATACTTTCATGTATAGTACGCAAGTTGCTTAAAGCATCTTGCAATGAAGAGGTAGTTATTAATTTATAATTGGCATCAGCAAGGGCTCTTTGCCAATGTAGGCAAACATGCTCTGATGGACTGTATAAAAGTAAAGTCAGCATACTGCTCAAATAATTCTTATCACTACTACCTAAACTTCAGTAAAATTTTACCTAAACTTCAGTGCTTGGTACCTAGAAATTTTAAACAACTTGATACCTAAAAAACTAACACTGGCATTTAAGTTTAAACAACTAGTGCCAAATAAATTATTTATTATTAAACAAGTCCCAAATAGTAAAACACTTACTTCTAATTATTACAACAAAATTAAGCTAAATAGCTTTGGCTTATTAACGCTCTCCGTTCCAAATTTAATTATATTTAACTTACTCATATTCAGTAGTCCTACTCAACTATCAAATTTGGCAATAGCATTGTGCTAACAATAACGCTTAGTCTATTAAACTGATCACCTTAAATAAGCCTAGCAAGTTTGTAAAACAAGAGTAGATAAAATAAGCTTACCTGACCAGGTTCACTATTCTTTTGCTATCAGCGCTCAGTCAATGCATTCTGTTTTGCTCTTAAGATAGGTTTCAATAAATAATCAAGCACTGTTTTCTTACCAGTGATGATATCCACACCCGCCAGCATGCCTGGAATGATAGGCAAAGGTTTGTCCTTACTACCAAGATTGCTCTCTTCAGTTCTTATTCTAACCAAGTAGTAACTTTCATCTTCTTCATCTTGAATAGTATCAGCACTAATATGCTCCACAATACCATCTAAGCCACCGTAAATGGCAAAATCATAGGCAGTGAACTTGACCACTGCTTTTAAGCCAAGACGAATAAAGGCAATATCTTTTGGCCTTATTTTGGCCTCAACCAATAGCGTATCTTCCAGTGGCACAATTTCTATTAAATTCATGCCTGGCTGTACTACACCACCAATGGTGGTGATATTAATTTTCTTAACAATCCCCGCCACTGGAGAACGAACTGAAGTCCTTTGCACCTGATCTTCAATTGATGACCGAGATTCAACCAACTGAGCTATTTTCACCTCCGCTTCTTTCAGTTCTGATACAGCCTTTTCTTTAAACTCCAAACGTACTTCTTGTTCTTGTTGCTGCGTTTCTTTATAGGAAGACTCTAGTTTTGGTATTGCCAGGCCGGTCGTTTCCAGCTCGCCCTCTAAATCATTAAGCCGCTGCTCCAGTTGAATCATTTCCACTTCAGATACAACACCTTGCCTCGCTAGTGGCTTGGTCATTTCATATTCGCGCTTCAATAATCGCCTACTGCGTTCTAAACGCCTTTTCTGTGCTTGAGTGCTTTTTAAATCCTGCTGAACCTGCTCCACCTGTTCTTTCACAATGGATAATTCAGACTCCTTTGATTGCTGGCGACTCTTAAAGATTTCTCGCTCGCGCTTTTTGTACTCAGGGAATTTATCTAGCTCTTTTGGAAAAACTAACGGGGTGTCATTAATTTCAGATTTTAATCGTGCGATGGATGCCAGCAGACTAAAGTACTCAACCTCACTTTCCCGAAAGCTGGAAGCAAAGCGAGTATCATCCAACTGCATTAACGATTGGCCTTTTTTCACCATGTCACCTTCTGCAACATAAAGCTCCTTCAGTATTCCACCTTCTAAGTTTTGTACGACCTGCAAATGAGTAGAAGGAATAACTTTACCCTCGCCACGGGTCACTTCGTCTACATCAGCCCAGGCCGCCCAAATCAATAAGACAATGACAACCGATAGCACAGCAAAAAGTAGAACACGACTCCCTTTGGGTGTTTTTAGCATCATTGCCGCACTGGTGTCTGACATATAGTCCAGATCGTAAGAGGGCATGTTATCCGCGACTTTGGCTTTAAACGCCACTTCTTTGATACGCTCTTTAGAACCCTTTAATCTTGCTTTAGAGCGTGCCGCTAAAGCCTGAGGGCTCTGCTTTTTCAAGGCTGATTTATTCATGCTTCAATTTTCAATTTGCCTTCCCGCAGTGCAGCGTGAACCAATTCTTTAGGTCCATCTGCCACAACCTTACCTTGATCAACGACTATCAGCCGATCAACTAATTCAAGTAATGATGCTTTATGGGTAACTAATACTAGTGTTTTATGTCCAAGCTGAGTCATCAGTTTTTGCTTCATTAGCATTTCACTGGTGTTATCCATGGAACTACTAGGCTCATCCAATAATAAAATGGGGGGATCAAGTAAAATGGCTCTTGCCAGTGCAATGCTTTGGCGTTGCCCTCCAGAGAGGTTACTGCCCCGCTCACCCACCATTAAGTCCAGCCCATCAGGGTGTTTATTGGCAAAGTCAGCCACACCAGAAATCTGAGCGGCTTTGATAATAGCAGCATCATCAACAAAATGAGCCCCAAGTGAGATATTGTCTTTAACAGAACCATAAAACAAAATGATGTCTTGTGGCACACAGCCAATGTTATGGCGCAAGTCAGAAGGGTTAACCTGTCGTAGATCAATACCATCCATTCTTACAGCGCCTTCATTGGGCTGGTATAGTCCTAAAATAAGTTTTTCAATAGTGGTTTTACCCGAGCCAATTCGGCCAATAATGGCTACTTTTTCACCAGCATTAATTTTAAAGCTTACATTAGTCAGTGCTCTCACTTGCTGATTAGGGTAATTAAAACTTACATGATCAAACTCAATATTACCTTCAAACTTTGGCCGGTTTACAAAGCGCTTGTCAGCAGGGTTCTCACCAGGCAACTTCATCACCTCGTTCAATCCCATAAAGGCAGACTTGGCTTGGTTATAACGGGTGGATAGTGAGGCTACCTGGGCCATTGGCGCCAAACAACGACCCGCTAGCATTACCGTGGCAATCAGCCCCCCCATACTGGCCTCGCCTTCGGCAATTAAATAAACGCCGAATGCCACAATACCCACCGTAGACATCTGCTGTACATAGGTAGCCACAGCACCCGCAGAAGCAGAAAGTAATTTTGTTTTCACTCCCCATTTAGCTATGTTACCTACAGCTTGCTCCCATTTATATTGCACCTCACTTTCGGCACGAGCTATTTTTAGTGCTTCAAGACCCGTTAAACTTTCTATGAGTGTCGCATTTTTTTGGGCTGAGGTTCTTAAGGTTTGTTCTATAGAATTTCTGAGTGGTGCTTGGATAAGATAACCATAAACACCGATGATAATGATACCTATAATTGGAATCCAAACTAGCGGACCAGCGATAATTGAAATAATAAGTAAAATAATAACCACAAAAGGCAGATCAACAACGGCGGTAATACTGGTCGATGTAATAAAATCCCGAATACTTTCGAATTCTTGCAGGTTTTTCGCAAAAGATCCCACAGAGGTTGGGTTTGCCGACATTTTTATCCCTAAAACCTGGGAAAATATTTTAGCCGACAGCAAGATGTCTGACTTTTTGCCTGCCAAATCAATAAAATAACTGCGCAGCATTTTTAGCAAAAAATCAAAGCTAAAGACTATAATCGCCCCTACTGCCAGCACCCATAAGGTATCAAACGCCTGATTAGGCACGACCCGATCATATACATTCATCACAAATAATGGTGATGCCACCACAAAAATATTAATTAGTAGAGAGGCAAGTAAAACATCCCGATAAATTTTCCACGAGCCTTTCAAAGTACTCCAAAACCAATGACCTTTTTCTTCTTGTAAATGGGCAGCAGTGCGCTTGTCATAACGAAACTGCTCTTTAATAAAAAAGGCATAACCACTGTAGCGCTGCTCCAATATTTTGGTCGATACTTTTTTTTCCGCATCCCCTGCTTCTGGGATAATAACTCTGGCAGCACCCGCCTTATGATTGACATCAACCAACACGACTACTGTTTGATCTTCTAACAACAATACGGCAGGTGTCACCAATGAACTAATAGCTTTAAAAGGGCGCTTGATCAGTCGGGCCGACAAGCCTGCTCGCTCGGCTGCACGCACGAATAACGCAGGGGTGAGATATCCCCCCTCCAGAGGTAAGCCTGCACGTAACGAATCTTCAGAATGGGCTCTGCCAAAAATTTTTGTGAGAATTACCAGGCTGGCTAATAGAGGGTCAAAAAAAGTTGAATCATCCGTTGCCACTTGCCAGTTTGCTTTTTTCTTTACCGGTTGAGCTTGAACCATGAATTACATATACCCTAATCATTATGCTACACAGCACCGATTTCGACCGGTTTGTTTAGCTTCATATAGTGCTTTATCAGCACGATCAAATATCGCTTTTGGGGACTCATCCCCTTCTCCACAAGCAGCCAAGCCAAACGATGCGGTAATTTGCAACTTATTACCCTGATAATGAAATGGGGCACTTTCGATGCCCTGTCTAACGCTATCCATAACACTCGTTGCATCTACAATATTAGTGTTTGGCATAATAATGACAAACTCTTCTCCACCATACCTGGCGATAAAATCAACTTCCCGCAACCGTTTGCTCAATTGCTTAGCAATAATTTTCAATAACTTATCACCCGCTAAATGACCATAGTTGTCGTTGATTTTTTTAAAAAAATCAACATCAGCGACAGAAAAAACCAACGGTTGTTTATAACGTTTCCATCGAGCGTATTCATACCTGGCTCTTTCTTCATAAGCCTGTCGATTAGCAATGCCTGTTAAACTATCCTGCAATGCTTTAGCTCGCTCTTTATAAAGTGTGTCTTCTAACTCTTTAGTTTGGGTTTCCATTTGAGAAACCCGTTGGACGAGCTGTGTAAGTTGATCAGTCAGGCTGGGCGGCTTATCTAGCTGAGTGTGTTGGGATTCCAACGATTGCAGCACTTTATCCAACTGGGTACTGACTACCTGCTTTAAATCTTCCAGATCAGTGGCCTGCTCTACCGAGTTTTGCAGTTCACCTAAATCTTGTTGCATCAATTGATTATATTTATCAGCTGACTCCAATGCTTGCTGATAATCTGCCTGCGCTTCAACAGCAGTATTTTGAAATGAATGAAGCCGCTCGTTTAAATCTTTTAAATAATGCTCAAATTCCTCTTTTATCTCACCTATTGTCGCCAGAACAATCACTGTGATCGTCTCTAGAGCAGGAATTAACTCAAACCAAGTGAGGCCTTTTTCAATCTTTTTCTTTAAAAATTGAGCATCATCAATCACTGCTTCTGGCACTGCCAGCTGATTAAGCATCGTTAAAATACATTCCCCTACTTGATCAATAACAGAGGTAAATTTATGTTCAAGCGCTTCGAGCTGATCAGTCGTATCTTCTGACTCTGCCTTGATTAGAGCATCAGACAGCTGGGTTGTTTTTTTTTCTATCGTTTCCTCATCAACTAGCTCTATATCAGTTGTTAGTGTCTCAACATATTGATCATTTTTTGTATCAGTATCTGTCTTATGCTCTAGTGCTCCCGCTTCTGTAGTTTCACCTTCTGCTGCCTCAGCACCAAACAGCCGTTGCCACAGGCCTTTAGCTGGCTCTTTATTTTCTTCCTCAAGATCAGTTTTTTCTTGCTCATTACTGGTTGGCAGCAACTTACTCACTAACTCAGAAAACTGCTCTACTACCTGAGGCAGCTCACTAAAGGAGGGGCTCTGCTGTTTTATTTGTTTGCGGAATTGCTTTAAGTCTTTACTGGCTTGCTTATCCAGTTCGATGCCACTGAACTTATCCAGCGCTGTTTCTAAGGCACTAAGCGTCTGTTGCCGATAGTTTCCTTCAATTACCGGCTCTGCCGCTTCTTGCAGGCTTTCAAGTGGATCAGCAATATCTAGAGATAGGTTTTCTCCTCTCAACGCTTTATTCAGCCTTGTCAGCTCTGTATCTAAAGCTGGATGTAAACCATGACAAGCCAAGTTAACCACCAATAGCGCTTTTCTTAACTGATCAATCTTTTCTATAGCAGTCTGCTCTAGCTTATCCAGCTCAGTCAGCTTATCAGCATATTTATTACGCCAGTGCTGTGCGTCTTCAGAAGTTGCATTTAATCCCGTCATGTTTTGCAGCCAATTTAGCATTTCCCAACTCAAGTATAGTCAGCTGCTTAACAAGGCCTAAAAAAGCAAGGATATTTTGCAATACGAGACGACAAAAAAACGCAAATAGAGTGTAAGACTTCTCTAACAGAGTAATCCGTTATACAAGCTTCAGCTCAAGTGCGACAGGCAGGTGATCAGACATTGGCAAATCAACCACACTCACATGCTTAACCAATAAACTATTACTAACGAGTATATGGTCTAATGCACGGTTCGGTTGCCAGCTAGGGAAGGTGTTAAGGTTACTCTGTACTGATACCAGGTTAGTGTTACTCAATGGCGAGTGATCAAGCAGTTGCTCAGCATGGGTGTTCATATCACCCATTAAGATAACTTTAGGATGATCTCCCACCAGTTCTCGAATATATGACAGCTGCCGATTCCTGCTTCGACTACTCAAAGACAAGTGCATCATGATCACCAACAAGGCTGTTTTACCATGACCTAGCTTAGCAACAATGGCACCTCTACCGGGAAAACGACCAGGTAGTTTATGATCTTCTAAAATATCCGGATCAACCCGGCTTAACAAACCATTACTGTGCTGAGCAAATTTTCCCAAATTGCGATTTAGCTGCTGATACCAAAAGGGAAATCCTGCACGCCGGGCTAAATATTCAATCTGATTAATATGGCCTGAACGAATACTACCTCCATCTGCTTCTTGGATTGCAACTAAATCATAATCACGCAGTAAGTGACCAATTCGGTTCAGGTTTTCATCACGACTGGGGTGAGGTAAAACATGTTGCCACCCTCTGGTGACATAGTGACGGTAGTGCTGGGTGCTAATGCCTACTTGAATATTAAAGCTAAGTAATCTTAAGGTGTCTTTCTCAGTTAAACAGGATTTTAGCTCAGCATGTTCAGACTCAAACTCAGTATGCGCTAATGCAGGTGCCACTTGCACTTGAGAAGTAACAAACTGCTTTAGTGTCCTTACCGAAGTACGCAACATCTGTGGTTTCCTTCGCCATCTTGACCGACTGAACATGCTTGATTACTACCAGCGTTAAGGTTTAGCTACTACTCAACAACAGCTGACTCTGTTTTGTTTTCTTGTGTAGACTCAGCACTTCCTTGTTGATCATTATCTTTCTGGCTAACTTTTGGAGTCAGCTTACGCTCTTGCTCAACCAGGTATTCAGCCACTTCCAGCATTTTCTTCTCACCGCCGGCCATGGCTGCTCCTGTTCTGTACTTCCCATTAATAATAATAGCGGGTACTCCTGTTGCACGATAGCCACGGCCTTTAGAGCTAGCCAAACGTAACTGGTTAGCGACCCCAAACGATTTGTACTGCTTCATGAAGTCTTCTTCAGACACACCAAATTTAGCTAATAGCTTAGCCATCTTTTCTGGCGAATCTAAACGGTTGTTATTATCATGGAAAGCAGCAAAAACTGCATCATGAGCTTTCTCATCCAACTTTAGTGCTTCTATAGTGTAAAAAAGTTGGGCATGCTTATTCCACAGCCCACCAAAAGTTGCAGGCATTTTCACAAATTGGACATATTCTGGCAGCTTAGCCGACCAAGGTTTTACTAATGGCTCTAACTTATAGCAATGTGGACAGCCATACCAAAACAGCTCTGCTACCTCAATTTTGGCTGAATCAACGGTTGGTACAGGCTCAGGCAACTTAACATAGTGCTTACCTTCTTCGAACTCCGCTGCAATTGCTGCCAGAGGCATTGTCACCACTAGTACCAGGGCACGACTTAAACTTTTTACCATAGTCTGTTTTTCACTCCTAGTTGTTGAAGATAATGATTTTGATTTGACAGTAGCTTTACCAAAAAGGTTGCTCTAATCAAGCAAATTTTGAAAATAGTAAAGGCTTCATGAGCCTTATAAGATAGGTAGGAACAGGATTAATTAAATCCCAGAAACTAGCGACAAGATGCAGGACGGTATGATGTACTCAAAGTTGCAGTTGAGCAATCAAGCGACATCCCTTTTCCACCTCCATCCACAGCATAAACAAAACTCCAGGTTTTTCCTCCAAGCCCAGAGCCTAGCTCGTTGGTTAACGTTGCAGTCACTGTCATTTTAGTGTCACTGTCTCGAAAAGGTGTAGCAGTTTGAATATATTTAGATGCTGATAGTTTTCCTATAAAGTTCACAACAACCTGATCATTAGCTTGGGGCATACTTCCTTCCCCTGAATAAGCTTCCAACAAGTCTGCTTTACCAATGCTAGCAAAGCTAAGGACCTCGCTAGCTCTAGCTCTAACCACATAGTCCAAATAAACAGGAATAGAGACTGCTGCCAGAATGCCGATAATTGCAACAACAATCATCACCTCAATCAATGTGAAGCCTGGATGCTTAAAATACACCATTAAAGTAACACCAAAAAACATAACTTTAATGAGTGTAGTTTAAAAGTTATCTACACTAAATAAATCCGAATAATTTGTCATTAGTCAATTAAATAGAAAAAGCCATATAAACAACCATGCAAAATATATTTTCAAACTACAGCTAAATTTACTGTGCTTACACCAACCCATTTCATAATACAGCTCGTTTTTAGCTAATGAGCCATAACTTGATGAAATATTCAAAGCAATAATGGTTGCCAATTATTGTTAACAGGACTCTCCCTCAAGCAACTAGACTGTAAACAGTTATATTTAACTGAAGGTATATCATTGCTCATCCGAATATCAAAGATTCTGGGCATATGGCTAGTCACTATTCTATTAATTGGTGGCGGTCGCTATCAGGGAGAAGTACATTATGAAAGTTTTTCTATCAATGTTTATAGGCTGTTATTTGATAGCCTCTATTGCTTGGGGAGAGGAGCGTAGGCCTGTCATCGTACATATAACTCTACCGAGTGACTGGAGTATTGTTGAGTCAAACACTCAAAGCAAACAAGAGAATAAAGGTAAAACGACCTATATAGCCAAACTTGATGACCAAGACCTCTTTGAAGCACACAAAGAACGTACCCTTAGTGTCTTTGCTATTGCTGTTTCACCTAATGATGGTGATGCCAAATCACCTGCAGAATTCCAAAAACAAACCAAGTTTGAAGAGAACACTAAGCCAATTAAAGATGTTTATGAAATGAAGATTGCTGGCGAGCAGTTTGCTGTCTCTGAAACCAAAACGACTCTACAAAAATATGAGACTATTGAGAAAAACTATGTTGCGTTTAAAGGCCCTTGGGTGGTTGAAGCAATGGTGGTATGCACCCCAAGAGAAAGCTGTGTAAACTTCGACGAAGTATTATCAAAAGTAGAGCTAGGACCGAAAGAGCAAGAATAACCGCCACAAACATATTCGCTATGAAATATAAACAAAGCGAGTGGTTTTAGCGAAGACAACAAACCCTAAAAATCATTCAAGAAGGCTATAAAAGGCTGCTACTAACGTTTAGCAGCCTTTTATTTAATTACTTTACTTGCTATGACTTATTAGCAGGTAATAACACAACAAAGTCTTACTTATACAAGCCTTGTACATAAAAAGACAATGCCTGAATTTCTTTATTGCTTAGTTTTTCAGCGATTGCTCGCATAATTTTTGTATCGCCATCATTAACTCGATCGCCTTCCCGGAAATCAGTTAGCTGTTTAGCAACATACTTGGCATGTTGACCAGCCAAACGAGGGAATCCAGCATATGCATTACCTTTTCCTGTTGGCATATGACAAGACGTACAGGCTGGTACACCTTTTTTCAGGTCTCCCGCTCGATATAACCTTTCGGCTAACTTTAAGTCTACCGTTCCTTTGCTGTCTTTTGGTTCTATCTTATTTTTGGGAACTACACTCAAAGGTGCTGGCTGGCTGGCATAGAACGCTGCAATATCTGCTATATCCTGCTCAGATAAATTTTCTGTCATACCAGTCATTTCCAGCACAACCCGTTTTTTATCCTTAATATCAGTAATTTGCTTGATTAAGTAGCGCTCACCTTGTCCTGCCAGGTTTGGAAAGTTATCTGCAGCACTAACTCCTGTAGGGCCATGGCAAGCACCACAAACAGCTGCTTTTTCTTTTCCAGCATTTTTGTCCCCACCGGCATGGGCTAGGCCTGTCACACCGATTGTCAACATCACGCCTATCAAAACTTTTTTCATCAGCTAATCCAAACTTTATTACGTTGATATTGCAGTACACCCAGCCCGGGCTACACGACAGTTTATCAAGTATGTTAACAGTAGCCCTGTTTACTAAAGCTATACTTTTGTATTAGCTATGCACTACCAAGACCCTTGTTAATCAATTATCTCCAGACCATAGGTGATCAATAAGTCGGCAGTTATCACTATTTCATCACCTGCTATGGCAAATCGGCGCCATTATATACTATTCTCTGCCGCAACGTGAACGCTCTGCGAGCTGCTTTCTTAAAATTGCTCAACTGTCTTGCATCCAGTGTAGTCTGGCTTGCTAAAGTAGAAAGCATCTCAACCAGCCAGAAATTATGATGTAACTAGCAGCCACTATGACTGAGTCAGATCAAATTAAACTTGTTAATTTTCAAAAAGCACAGTTTTTAACCAGTGCTAGTAATTTATCCCAGTGCCCAGAAGATCAAGGCTACGAGGTGGCCTTTGCAGGCCGCTCTAATGCTGGAAAGTCTAGTGCACTTAATACTCTGACCGGCTCGAAAAAGTTAGCTCGAACCAGCAAAACGCCAGGTCGTACCCAGTTGATTAATTTTTTCTCTATTTCTGATCTGCAACGATTAGTAGACCTGCCTGGCTATGGCTATGCCAAAGTGCCAGAAGAGATGAAAAAACAATGGCAATATCACCTTGAGCAGTACTTAAGTCAACGCCAATGCCTGATGGGTATAGTGCTAATGATGGATATTCGCCATCCATTGAAAGATTTTGACCTGATGGTAATGCAATGGGCTAACTCTTGCGAAATGCCATTACATATCCTGCTTACTAAAGCTGATAAATTGAAATACGGTGCAGCCAAGCAAACATTGAGCAAACTGCAATCAATCATAGGCAGCTACCATAACCCAATTAGTGTGCAACTGTTTTCAGCTTTAAAGAAAACAGGTGTCGATGAATTGCGGGTGAAACTATCAGGGTGGTTGCAGGAAGATTAAGTTAATAAAGAGTTAGCACTATCCAGCCTCCCCCTTTGAAAAAGGGGGAAACTGTTTTCGCAATCCCCCCAAACACAATCCATATAGTTCACCGTTTATCTCAATAGATAATATTTCACTCGTCCAATTATCCCTCACAACTCCTACACCAAGAAAAAATCTATCAAAAACAGTCAGATAGATTACAGGTCATATGTTGGCACAATAACTGCTTTTAGGAGTTAAGAAATTAAACATTAAAGTTTTGAGTTATCTAGTAAACAGTTTTATGACAGATTCAAATTTAACAAGATACACTATCGAAATACCCGAACTTTCACTGGTTATGCTGATGGGAGCTTCCGGCTCCGGTAAGTCTACTTTTGCTAAACAGCATTTTTTACCAACAGAAATTATCTCTTCTGATTTTTGCCGTGGCTTAGTGGCTGATAATGAAAATGATCAAAGCGCATCAAAAGAAGCTTTTGATGTTTTGCATTTAATCGCTGATAAGCGCCTACAGCGAGGTTTACTGACAGTTATTGATGCCACTAATGTACAGGCTGAGGCAAGAAAATCCTTACTAAAAATTGCCAAAGCTAATCATTGTTTACCTGTAGCTGTGGTTTTAAATACACCGGAAAAAGAGTGCCATGAGCGAAATCAGTCTCGACCCGACCGTCAGTTCGGCCCTCATGTGGTTCGCAATCAAGCCAGACAATTAAGAAGTTCATTAAAGCGGCTGAAAAAAGAAGGCTTTCGTCATACCTATGCATTAAATCCAGAGCAAATAGAAAAAGCGCAGATTAAGCGAGTACCACTTTGGACTAACAAAAAATATGAACAAGGGCCGTTTGATATTATTGGCGATGTTCATGGCTGTTTCGATGAATTAATAATGTTGTTGGAAAAGCTGGGCTATCAAATGACTCAAACTGATAATCACGAGCTTACTTACCAGGTTACAGCCCCTGAAGGCCGCAAAGTTATATTTTTAGGTGACTTGGTTGACCGTGGTCCAAAAAGCAACCATGTATTGAGGCTGGTTATGGATATGGTGGCGCAAAATGCGGCTATTTGTATTCCTGGTAATCATGAAAATAAATTACTGCGAAAATTATCGGGCAAAAATGTCAATTTAAGCCATGGCTTGGCTGAAACTATGGAACAACTGGCTGAAGAAACACCGGAATTTATTGAAAAACTGAAAGACTTTATCAATAGCCTGGTTAGCCACTTTGTTCTAGATGATGGCAAACTGGTAGTTGCTCATGCAGGAATGAAAGAAGCCTATCAGGGCCGCGGCTCTGGTACTGTTCGTTCATTCGCTTTATATGGTGAAACCACAGGCGAAAAAGACGAATACGGTTTACCTGTGCGTTATAACTGGGCTAAGGATTATCGTGGTAAAGCACTGGTCGTATATGGTCATACTCCAGTACCTGAAGCTGAGTTTTTTAATAACACTATTTGTTTGGATACAGGTTGTGTATTTGGTGGTGAATTAACTGCTATGCGCTACCCAGAAAAAGAGCTATTAAGCGTACCGGCAAAACAGGTTTATTATGAGCCATCTAAGCCTTTAAATCCTGAGTCATCATTATCTTCTCAGCAACAGGATGACGAAGTTTTAAATATTGAAGATGTTACAGGCAAACGCTTTATCAAAACCAGCATTAAAAATACCATTTGTGTAGAGCCTTACTATGCAGCGGCAGCGTTAGAGCAATTAAGTCGCTTTACTGTACATCCTAAATGGTTAAATTATTTGCCACCGACGATGTCACCTTGTGCCACCAGTAAATTACCTGAATTATTGGAGCACCCACAAGAAGCTTTTGATTATTACGAAAGCCAGGGTGTACTACAGGTAGTTTGTGAAGAAAAACATATGGGCTCTCGGGCAATTGTGCAAGTATGTAAAACAACTGAAGTTGCAGAGCAACGATTTGGTATCACATCAGGTGAACAGGGAATTTGTTATACCCGAACTGGCCGACGCTTTTTTAATAACAAGCAGTTAGAAGCTGAATTTATCGATCAAGTCGCTAACAGTATTACTCAAGCAGGTTTATGGGATGAGTTAAATACCGACTGGATGACATTAGACTGCGAATTAATGCCCTGGTCTGCCAAAGCAATGGAATTAATCAGGCAGCAATATGCTTCTGTGGGTAGTGCAGCTAATGCTATTTATCCAGCAATGGCTGAAACCTTAAAAAAAGCAGAAAACCGTGGCCTGGCTGTAGAGGCCCTATTACAAAAAGCAAACGTTGCTACTGACAATGCGAAAGCATTTCGTGAGTCCTATCAGCACTATTGTTGGCCTGTGAATGGATTAGCTGATATCAAGCTAGCCCCCTTCCATATCATGGCTACCGAAGATGCAGTGCATAGTGATAAAGATCATTTATGGCATATGAATTTAATAAAGCAACTGGCTGATAACAGTAATAGGTTGATTCAAGCCACTGCATATAAAGTAGTGGATTTAACGCTAGCCGATGAGCAGCAACAGGCTATCGATTGGTGGCACCGTTTAGTCGCTAATGGCGGTGAAGGCATTGTAGTCAAACCCATGGAATTTATCTGTAAAGGTGAAAATGGGTGGGTTCAACCGGCGTTAAAAGTCAGAGGACCAGAATATTTACGCATTATTTATGGGCCTAATTATTCAATGCCAGAGCATTTACATGAATTAAAAAAACGTAGTTTGGGTAAGAAGCGTCGTTTAGCCTTAAGGGAGTTTGCCCTTGGTATTGAAGCACTTGAACGTTTTGTTAATAAAAATCCATTACGTGAAATTCATGAATGCATTGTTGGGCTGGTGGCCTCGACGACAGAACCAGTTGACCCCAGATTATAAGTGGTAAAGAAGAATGTTATTGAATATCACCCTACATAAAGATCAGGCTACTGATTATCAGCCTGCCGACTTGGGCTTTTTACTGCATAAGCACCCGGATAAAGTTCAGGAGTTTGAATTAAGCTATGGCAAAGCCCATGTGCTCTACCCTGAGTTAACTAAACAACTTTGTACTACCAGTTTAATGGTGGAAGTTGATCCTATTAACCTGGTTCGAAGTTTTAAAGGGCCTGCCAGTAATCGTCAGCTGGAACAATATGTTAATGATAGGCCTTATGTGGCTAACTCTTTTTTAAGTGTGGCTATTGCGAAAATATTTCGCTCTGCTATGGCAGGGCAGTGTCAACATAAACCTGAACTCGTTGCAGCTAAATTGCCATTTACTGTAGAGTTAGCTGCTCTACCCTGCCGTGGTGGCACCGAGTTATTGGAGAAGCTATTTAAACCGCTAGGCTATGAAATTACTGCTGAAACAATTGAGTTAGATGACCAGTTTAGCGGGTGGGGTGATAGCCATTATTTTAAAGTTAAATTGACTAATCAATGCCGTTTAGCTGACTTATTGTCACACCTTTATGTGTTGATTCCTGTACTAGATAAGGACAAACATTACTGGATTAATGAAGAGGAAATCGAAAAATTATTACGTAAAGGTGGAGACTGGTTAAAACAACACCCAGAGAAGTTTTTAATTATTCGCCGCTATTTAAACTTTAAGCAGCGTTATACACGCTTGGCTATTAACCAATTAACTACTGAAGTAGCAGAAAATACTACTGCTGATAATCAGGAAGAACAAATTGAAAAGCCATTAAGCTTGAATAAACAGCGGATTGACCAAGTATTAACAACACTGGCCAGTTTGCCAGTAAAAAAAGTACTCGATATGGGTTGCGGTGATGGCAAGCTATTAAAGCAGTTATTTAATAGTAAGCAATTCACCCAAGTAACAGGTTTAGATGTATCCAGCCAAGCCTTAGCAAATGCAGAAAGCAGATTAAAACTGGATAGACTGTCCGAACACCAGCAATCACAGGTTAATCTATTACATGGCTCGTTGTTATGTCGAGATGCGAGAATTAAAGACTTTGACGCCATTTGCTGTATAGAAGTAGTTGAGCATATTGATGAAGATAGATTGCCAGCGTTAGAAACAGTGTTATTTGATTATACCAAAGCACCTTATATTATAGTCACAACACCTAATAGCGATTATAACCAGCGATTTGGTTTAGAGCCTGGACAAGTACGTCATGCTGACCACCGTTTTGAGTGGTCTAGAAAACAATTTACAGAGTGGACACAAACCATTGCTGATAAATATCTCTATAATGTAACTGTTTCAGGTATTGGCGAGGTGGACCAAGAGCTAGGGCAACCAACACAAATGGCGATTTTTACCCTTCATGAATGATTTTTAGGCTTTGTTATCTTCGCTGAGGGTAACATGAGTCAACTTAAATAATAGCTTTAGAATTTCACAAAAAAGTGATAAAAAAATGAGTAGTACAGTAGCGAAATTAAGATCAAAAAACTTACTCAAAAACTCACCAAAATTTTTGGAAAGCAATATCCAATATGAAGTGATTATGGGCTCTGTGGCTTATGGTGTTTCCAATGATACTTCTGATATGGATATTTATGGATTTGCAATCCCCATGAAAACCGATATTTTCCCACATCTTGCTGGGGAAATCGTCGGCTTTGATGAACCTAAGCAACGGTTTGAGCAATTTCAACAACACCATATAAAAGCCCCATCAGCTATGGGTGGTAGAGGCCGAGAATACGATATCTGTATCTATTCGATAACCAAATATTTCCGGTTATTAATGGACAATAACCCTAATATCGTCGACTCATTATTTGTACCACGCAACTGTATACTGCACACGACACCTATTGGTGAAAAAGTGCGGGAAAATCGCCATTTATTTTTGCATAAAGGCTGTTGGGCAAAATTTAAAGGTTATGCTTATTCACAAATGCATAAACTGAAGACCAAAGAACCTATCGGTAGCAGAAAAGCCATATTAGAAACTTATGGCTACGACGTTAAATTTGCCTATCATGTCGTCCGTTTATTATTGGAAGTTGAGCAACTATTGCTGGAAGGAGACTTACAATTAAATCGCCATGCAGAGCAGCTTAAATCTGTACGTCGTGGAGACTGGAGTCTATATGAATTGGAAGAGTTTGTCGCCAGCAAAGAAAATGCACTGGAGCAATTATTCTTAAAATCAATACTACCGGATAAACCAGACAAAACCCCAATCAAACAACTACTGATTGAGTGCTTGGAAATGCACTACGGTTCTTTGGAGGGCGCTATCCATTTAGATAAATCTGAAATCAGGCAAGCTTTAGAGCAAATACAGACTTTAACAGGGCGGTTGATTAACTCTATATAAACTATAAAAGCCAAACTGTGGTAAGTGAGCTTATCGCAGCTTGGCTTGAGAACAATTACAACTCTACTAGCTCCATAACTGCATCCATTTCCACTGCAACCCCTTTAGGGAGTTCAGCTACACCAATAGCAGCTCTTGCAGGGTAAGGCTCTTTGAAATAACGAGCCATGATTTCATTGAGTGCAGCAAAATTGCTCAGATCAGTTAGAAAAATATTAAGCTTAACGATGTCCTGTAAGGTTCCACCAGACGCTTCTGCTACGGCTTTCAAGTTTTCAAAAACCTGTACGGCACTTGCTTCAAAACTATCAGCCACCACTTCCATAGTTTCAGGGTTTAGTGGTATCTGGCCAGATAGATAAACCGTTGTACCTACTTTTACCGCCTGAGAATAAGTGCCAATTGCAGCAGGGGCTTTATTAGTATTAATTGTTTGCTTATTACTCATGTTCACTCCAATTCATTTTCTAAATTATAACTATGAATTTATTGTTGAAATTAACACCCAAAACGAAGTTTTTTAGGCGAAGCTAACAATAAAGCATAAAAAATATTCGTGAAGGGTATTAGCCTTTAATGCGTGATATAGAGGTAACCCCTTTAATCGCACGTAGTTTTTTTATTGTGCGGGCAAGATGCACCCGGTCATTCACATTAATTAACAAGTGAATAATACTAAACTGGGCATCCCTTTCTTCCATACTGATTTTTTCAATATTAGCGTCAGTAGAGGTAATAGTTGTTGCCAACGTTGCAACTATGCCTCGCTGATGCTCCAGTTCAACTTTCAATTCAACTGAAAACTCACCTGATACATTTTTATCCCATTCTACATCGAGGCACTTTTCAGGATTATGCCTTATTTCAACGATATTACGACATGCATTGGTATGAATAACCATTCCACGACCAGAGCTAACGTGACCCACAACCGGATCCCCTGGAATTGGGTGACAGCATTTGGCAAAGCTAAGTACCATCCCTTCTGTTCCCCTGATAGTCAATGGCTGCTCTTTACCACTGGTTTCCAGTTGAGTTTTTTCGTCTTGCACAGCTAAATGCCTGGCAACCAGATAAGCCATTCGATTACCTAAACCAATATCCTGCAATAACTCATCTTTGGATTTAAAACCAAACTCTTTCAGAGAGTTATTAATTTGCTCTTTGGTGAGCTTATCTGTATTGGTATCAAAATTAGCAAGGGCTTTATTTAATAAACGCTTGCCTAATGAAATAGACTCTGAAACTCGCTGCTGTTTTAGGAAGTGACGGATATTGCCTCGTGCTTTACCTGTAATTACAAAACTTAACCAAGTGGCGTTAGGTCGGGCACCTGGTGCTGTAATAACTTCAACTGTTTGGCCACTTTGGAGTGGTTGACTTAACGACGCTAATTTTCGGTCTATACGACAGGCGACACAGGTCTTGCCTACATCAGTGTGAACAGCATAAGCAAAGTCCACAGGGGTTGCTCCTTTGGGCAGTTCCATAATATTGCCCTTAGGTGTAAATACATAAACTTCATCTGGGAAAAGATCGATTTTTACGTTTTCAATAAACTCTAACGAGCTGCCCGCATTTTTTTGTAATTCCAACATACCAGACAGCCAACGGCGAGTTCGAGCATGGCTGCCATTTAACGCTTCATCATCAGATTTATACAACCAGTGAGCAGCAATACCATTATTAGCCATGTCTTCCATTTCCTGAGTACGGATTTGAATTTCAATCGGTACCCCATGCATACCAAATAATGTCGTATGCAATGACTGATAGCCATTAGCTTTTGGAATAGCAATATAGTCTTTAAACCGGCCAGGAAATGGTTTGTATAAATTATGTACTGCACCAAGCACTCGGTAGCAGTCATCTATACTGTTAACAATAATCCGAAATGCATACACATCCATTATTTCAGAAAAAGACTTACGCTGGTTACGCATCTTTTTATAAATACTATAAAGATGCTTTTCGCGGCCGATAACATCTGCCTTAATCCCATGCTCTTCAAGCCGGGTGCTAACAGCATGTTGGATTTTATTAACCAGTTCTTTGCGATTGCCTCTAGCTTTAATAACAGCCTGACGAATTAAGTTGGACCTGAGAGGATACATAGCCTGGAAGCCAAGCTCCTCAAACTCCACCCGAATATTATTCATCCCCAACCGATTAGCAATGGGAGCATAAATTTCCAGGGTTTCTTTGGCAATGCGCCGACGCTTATCAGGGCGCAGCACCCCTAGCGTTCGCATATTGTGCAAGCGATCAGCTAACTTAACTAAAATAACCCGAATGTCCTTGGCCATCGCCAACGCCATCTTTTGGAAGTTTTCGGCTTGCTGTTCAGCTTTAGACTCAAAATGCATTTGAGTCAGCTTGCTCACTCCATCTACCAGCTCACCTACCGTATCGCCAAACTGTTCAGCAACTGCGTGCTTTTCTATGGCAGTATCTTCAATAACATCATGAAGCATGGCCGCCATCAGGCTCTGATGGTCCATGTGCATATTGGCAAGAATATTAGCAACCGCCAGGGGATGAGTAACATAAGGCTCGCCACTGCGACGGCGCTGGCCAAAGTGCGCCTGTTCCGCATAGTAATAAGCCCTGCGAACACAGTGAATCTGACTGCGGTCAAGATAGGTATAAAGTCGTTCAGCTAATGCATCAATGGTTGGCAATACTCGCCTCCTGATTTTCTGCAAAAATACGACAGCAGCAACCACAACTGAACCAAAAGGTTAATTTGCACATTAGACCCATTATCTGCTGTGCGCCCCTTCTCTTGCTTTGGGGCCCATTATGTACTGTGAGACTGTTCAAAAGGCCATGAGCACTGTAGTGTTGCGACACCCTCCTTTTTTACAGGGCTTAATTAATAGACACCAAACAGTCGCCATAAGTTGATATTAAATTAGTCGTTTTCGACTCCAAGGCCATCAGCTTGCTTTTCTTGCTCTTCAAGCATATCTGGCTTGATTAAGCCAGCCGAAATTTCCCTTAAAGCCATGACTGTAGGCTTATCGTTTTCCCAATCTAACAGTGCATCTTTGCCACCCGTGGCAAGTTGGCGAGCCCGCTTAGTGGCAACCATTACTAACTGAAAACGGTTGTCCACATTATCAAGACAATCTTCTACAGTAACTCGAGCCATGACCTACTCCACTTTCATTCCAGTATTAATAAAAAGCCCAGTATCAAGTAACTTGAATTTAACTTAAGAACCTCTGTTAAGGTACTCTTTTCAAGGCATCCAATATAAAAAATAGCCGCTCAGTTTACTTAATCACCAGCCACTATGACAAGAGTTCAATCAGCAATTGCTGATGCCTCACTTGTTGTTTAGTTAACTGCTGCCGACTTGCCAGCACAATAGCCTGTAGCTGCTGCAGTGCTTGATCAAAATCATCATTAACCACTAAGTAGTCATATTCTACAAAATGGGTCATTTCATCTACGGCAGCAGCCATTCGCTTACTGATGACACCTTGATCATCTTGACCACGTTTTTCAAGGCGCTCCTTCAGTGCTGTTTGTGAAGGTGGCACAATAAAAATACTCTGCGCCTCAGGTAATTGTTCTCTAACCTGATGAGCACCTTGCCAGTCGATTTCCAAAATAACATCAACTCCACTAGCTAACTGCTGCCCTACCCATTGTTGCGAAGTGCCATAATAATTACCAAACACATTAGCACTTTCTAAAAAGGCAGATTGAGTAAGCATTTGCTGAAATTGTTCAACACTGACAAAGTGGTAATTAACCCCCTCTTGCTCACCAGGACGCTGTGATCGGGTGGTGTGAGAAACTGATACACAAATATCCTTGGTCTTTTCTACCAGGGCTTTCACTAAACTGGTTTTTCCCGCCCCAGAAGGGGCCGAAATAATAAATAGGGTGCCGATAGTTTCGTTTGTCTTACTCAATGTTCTGGACCTGCTCACGCATTTGTTCAATGTACACTTTCAGATTAACTGCACATTGGGTAGTTTCTGCACTAATTGATTTTGAAGCCAGGGTATTAGCCTCGCGATTCAACTCTTGCATTAAAAAGTCAAGACGACGACCTACAGCATCTTTAACATCCAGCACCCGCCGTACTTCTGTGATATGAGTTGCCAGTCGATCCATCTCTTCATCAACATCAGCTTTCTGGGCCATTAATACGAGTTCTTGCTCAAGCCTATTAGGATCAATCTCAACTTTAGCTTCTGCTAACCGCTGCACTATTTTATCCCGCTGTAACTTTAACAACGTTGGCATCATAGAGCGAACCGTGGAAACTTCCTGCTCAATTTGAGCCAAACGCTTCAAGATAAACTCTTTTAATTCTAGACCTTCCCTGTTACGGGTTTCATTCAGTTCAATCACTGTCTTCTCAAACTCGACAACTGCCGTTTGAAGAATATCGGTTAAATCAACTTCCTGCTGTTGCAATACGCCAGGCCATTCTAGAACTGACAATGGTGCAACAGGCGTTACATTAGGGAACAGTTGTTCAATCTGGCCACAAGCTTTTGCGATATTTTTTGCTAGTGATTCATTAATCACCAGCTCACTTTCTTGCTCTGCCAACAAGTTATAGCGTAAAAAACATTCCACTTTGCCACGGGATAAATGCTTACGCGTTGTTTCTCGTAATGCAGGCTCAATCTCACGAAATGCTTCTGGTAGTCTAAACTGAGGCTCTAAATAACGGTGATTAACCGAGCGGAGCTCCCATATCAGAGAACCCCAGGCTTGCTTTGTTTCACGCCGCGCATAGGCAGTCATGCTTCGGGTCATGATAACGTCCCAAATTAGCTTTAAAATTGTTATTTTAACCTGAATATACGACTATAGAGTAGTTAATACAGCGAAAAGATTACTAACAGACATCAGCATGAAAATAGCTTTACTGTTTAACTGCTTTTTATCCTACTCTGCACTTCCTATATAATACTGGCCAAGTTTTTCAATTGGGTGTCGTAAAGCATTGCTTTTTGCTTTGATTCACCTGTTAGTCAATGGTAAGGAATTTTTATGCGTCCCAGTGGTAGATTATTTGATCAGTTACGCTCGGTAAAAATTACTCGAGAATATACCAAACATGCCGAGGGCTCAGTTTTAATTGAGTTTGGTGACACCAAAGTTATTTGTAATGCTTCTGTGACGGAAGGTGTCCCACGCTTTTTAAAAGGGCAGGGCCAAGGCTGGGTGACAGCAGAATACGGTATGTTACCCCGTTCTACTAATGAGCGGATGGGCAGAGAAGCCGCCCGAGGTAAACAAGGAGGACGCACCCTTGAAATTCAGCGGTTAATTGGTCGCTCCTTACGTGCCGCCATTGACCTAACAAAACTAGGTGAATTTACTATTCAGCTGGATTGCGATGTTATCCAGGCAGATGGTGGCACCCGCACAGCATCTATTACAGGCGCCTGTGTTGCTATGGTAGATGCTATCCGCTATTTACAACGGAATAAAAAACTCACCTCCGACCCACTGAAACAACTAGTGGCCTCCATATCAGTTGGTGTCTATCAGGGGCAACCCGTTCTCGATCTAGACTATATCGAAGACTCTAACGCCGAAACTGATATGAATGTGGTGATGGCTGAAAGTGGCGGGTTAATAGAAGTACAGGGAACTGCTGAAGGTGCTCCCTTTAATCGTGCCGAAATGAACCAGATGCTGGACTATGCAGAGCAGGGAATTGCCCAGTTGATCGAGCTGCAGCGACAAAGCCTGGCAGAATAGTCACCTGAAAAGATGTAGAGATACCCCCTCTACATCTTCACACCTTCATATCTCGTTAAGTCCTTAGCTCCCAATCATAGTCAACAATTACTGGTGCATGACATGAAAACAGCTGTCCCATATAGATACCAGCATTAAGCACCGTATGACGCATACCTTGGGTAGCTAACGTGTAATCATAGCGACAACCATTATTTTGCTCTTTTTCCTCATCAGATGACCACCAGCTATATTTACCGGCTTCTCGGTCCACTTCTCGGTAAGTATCTAGCAAGCCGATTTCATTATTTAGATAACTGAGCCAGTCACGCTCCTCGGGCAAAAAACCACTCTTGTCTTGTTGTGCTCGCCAGTCAGCCACATCTACTTTTTGATGAGCAATATACCAGCTTCCACAAATTAAAAACTCTCGTCGCTTGCGCTTTTGCTTTTCAAGATAACCAGCATATTGCGCCAAAAATTGCTGTTTATCTGCCTGGCTATGTTTATTATTTAGGCTTCCGACTTGATGCGGAGTAGCATCTGGTAGTAGTAAGCTGGCAATACTGACTTTGTCAAAATCAGCTTGAATATAACACCCCAAATTATCTGCCAACTCAAACCCTAATCCTCTAATAACTGCCTTAGGCGGAATTCGGCTATAAATAGCTACCCCACCTTTAGTGGTGTCAGATGCAGAAAAGCAATAGGGTTCATATCCATTTAGGTTAAATTCACTACTCTCAATTTGGTACTCATCGGCATTGGTATTTTGCAAACAAATAATATCGGCATCTTGTTGAGACGCCCATGTAAAAAACCCCTTTTCCTTTGCCTTTTGAATACCTTCTAAATTAAAGCTGATAATCCTCATACGTAGCCCCTTTTCAAAGGAGAGTGTATGATACCCGAGATGTTGCCTGAGCAAAAATAGCGTATTAACACCTTATTACTGAATGATAGTCACTGGTTTTACAAAAGTCTTAAACTATGTTTGTAGCCAGCCATCATAATACTGCTGTTTAAACATGACAGCCTAAATTACAGGCTGGGCAATGGTCTTTAACTCTCACTGTCCCCTACCAATTAAAGCCACGATCACTATGCAAAAGGTGCCTGTTTCCGCCTAAGCTTTAAGTAAGGGGAAGATAGAACCTAGGATACTTATGGAAAGTTATCAACAAGCCTTCATAGAGTTTGCTATCAAGCACGATGTCTTACGATTTGGCCAGTTCACCCTCAAGTCGGGTCGGGTTAGCCCTTATTTTTTTAATGCCGGTCTTTTTAACACCGGTGAGGCACTTGCTCAGCTTGGCCAGTTTTATGCAGCAGCTTTACAGTCAGCTAATCCCTCCTGTGATGTTATCTTTGGCCCCGCCTATAAAGGCATCCCCTTGGCTGCTAGCACAGCAATTGCGTTAGCTAATGAATATGGTAGAGACCTCCCCTTTGCTTTTAATCGCAAGGAAGCCAAAGACCATGGCGAAGGAGGGACAATAGTAGGCGCACCATTAAAAGGTAAGGTTCTGATTATCGATGATGTAATTACTGCAGGTACTGCTATAAGAGAGGTCATGTCTATTATTGAAGACGCTGGTGCTGAACCTGCTGGCGTGTTAATTGCTTTAGATAGACAAGAAAAAGGCAAAGGTGAACTGTCTGCTATTCAAGAAGTTGAAAAAGACTTTGGTATTCCTGTGCTTAGCATTGTGAACCAGTTACAAATTATTGATTTTGTTAAACGCGATGAGAGATTTATGGAATATGCTACGGCAATTGACGCCTATCGCTTGCGTTATGGCATAAACAACTGATGTAGTCTAAAGGGCAATAGAATTGGAAGTATCTCAGCAATTTTCAAAATGGTGCCTTGTTATTACGCTGGCTTTTCAGCTAGTCGCTAACCCTGTAGAGGCAGAGGACAAGCGAACCTTCTATAAGTATAAAAATGAACAAGGCCAAATAGTTATCAATAGTAGTATACCACCTAGGTTTGCAAAAAAAGGTTATACGGTTATTGATACTAGGGGCCGCGTAATAAAAGTTGTGCCTCCAGAGCTCACCCAAGAGCAAATTCTGGAGAAAAAACAACAGGAGCTGTTAGAGCAAGCAAAACGCGAACAAGAAGAACAACAAAAGCAGGCTGACCAAACTTTATTACGACTTTACAGTTCAGTTAAAGACGTTGAGCGAGCCAAGGTGCGGCAGCTCAACGAAATCGAAGGTCGCATTGGGGTTATTCAAGGCAATATCCAACGCTTACAAAACCAAAAAGCAGAAAAACAGGCCAGAGCCGCCAATATTGAGAGGGCAGGCCGAACCGTACCCAAACAGCTGTTAGACTCTATCAAAGAGCAAGAACAGGAAATTGCAGGCCTACAAGAACAAGTTAAAGAAAAGCGAAAAGAGCAAGAACAGACCAACGCCAAATTTGCTAATGATGCCAACCGGCTGAGAGTTCTTCTTGGTTTAGAGCAGCCAGCAGCGGCCTCCTCAGCAGATAGCGAAGTTAAAGTGGCTAGACAAGACTTGCTAGGCATCTGGAAATCTACCCAAGCAGCTGAAGACAAGCATGAGTGGATTCTCAGCCCAAGAGGCACCTTTACCTGGATGAAAAAAATGACAACAGGTGAAAAACTGCTATTTGCTGGAAAATGGCACTTACGCAATCAAAGCCAGCTAATTTTTAATGTAAATACAGAACAAAATACTGACAAAACAGGCACTGTAACCACTTCAAAACAAGGCAAAACTTTTTATATAAACCTTACGTCTTACAAAAAAAATAAATTAACAGTTCAATTTAATGACGAAAAGATTGCCCTGCAAAAGCGATAAGAAAGGTGTTGGATATTTTTACAAATTATGGAACAGAGATAGGTTAGAAAATTATTTGATAGTACCGACAAGAACGAATATAGATATCAAACCAGAAAAGGGACTTCTGAACCAAACAAAAGTCCCTTTTGTTTTGAGTAGCATGTAAGCGAATTAATAATCAACTATTCGCTTTTAAATACCGCACTGGCTAACAGCGGCCATTGATCTGACCAATACTCAGTAGGCGGGCGCTTGAACTCACTGCGCACATATTGGCTGATTCGCCCTTCTGCTGAGGCTAGCAATAAGTTCGCTCCACCCGTTAATGTTAGGTTGGTACGCAGCCCTTCTCTCACTTCCGCTTCACGAATAATTTGTTTAAGCTGAGTTTCCAACCGATCAAATAGCTGAATGACTCTATTTCTTAACCGTGCTGTTTCACCCGCTAACGCATCCCCCGTTAAGATTCTAGTTATACCTGGATTCTTTTCAGCAAACGCCAGCAACATGCTTAATATTTTTTCACAACGTCTGATTGCCGTTTGTTCTTCATTCACAATTAAATTAATGCGAGAAAAAATCGTCTCCTCAATAAACTCTATCAACCCTTCAAACATCTTCGCTTTGCTGGGGAAATGCCGATAAAGCGCTGCTTCCGAAACCCCAACTTCCTTAGCTAACTTTGATGTCGTTATCCTCGCTCCTGGACTGGTTTCTAACATAGTTGCCAAGGCTTGAAGAATTTGTTCTTTGCGCGAGGTTTTTCTTGTCTTATCCATTATCACCTTATTTCTACATTATTAGTTTGTGTTTTTCATGGTGAGGTGTCTTGCTATCCATTATCCCTGACAGGGTTAATCCTGATAGTTGCTAGCCTTTTAAGACTGCTGCAAAACAGCAGCAACAGTCCAGGTTAATTGATAAGGGTCCCTACCCCTTCGTTAGAAAATATTTCTAACAACACCGCATGGGTTTGACGTCCATCAACTATATGAGCGCTTTTGACGCCATGTTTGACTGCACTTAATGCGCAGCGAACCTTTGGCAGCATCCCCCCATGAATTGTCCCGTCGGCGATCAAGTAGTCGACGTCTTCCGTGCTGAGCTGCGTCAGTAGCTGCCCCTGCTTATCCAACAGGCCAGCAACATTGGTTAATAACATTAACTTTTCGGCGTTTAGCACTTCGGCAATTTTCCCAGCGACCAGGTCAGCATTAATGTTGTAAGAGACACCCTCTTCATCAACGCCTATTGGTGCAATAACTGGGATGTAATCACTGGCTATCAGCGTATCAATGAGGTCAGTTTTGATCTTTTCAACTTCCCCCACATGGCCAATATCAATGATTTCAGATGTGTTGGTTTCAGGTGACTGACTGCTAACATTTAGTTTCCGAGCACGTATCGTTTGTCCATCTTTACCCGTTAAGCCAACTGCCTTACCACCCTGGTGATTAATAAAATTGACAATTTGCTTGTTAACCAGACCACCTAATACCATTTCAACAACATCCATGGTCTGACTGTCAGTGACACGCATGCCCTGAACAAAACGAGTTGGAATATTCAATTTGGTTAGAAGCTCACCAATTTGTGGCCCCCCCCCATGAACAACCACTGGATTGATACCTACCTGTTTCATCAGCACAACATCGCGAGCAAAACCTCTCTGCAACTGTTCATTTTCCATAGCATTACCACCGTATTTGATAACGATGATTTTGCCTGCAAATTTTTGCAAATAAGGCAGTGATTCCGTAAGAACCCGCGTAAACTGGGCTGCACTATCATGTGTCAGCGTCATAATTCCAACCTGGTAAAATGCACAACACGCTTTGTGCGCTTCTTGAAAGAGCTGGATAAATAAGCTCAAAAACTCCAGAAGCGCTCCTGTGCTAACTTATCGCAGCATGTGATTTGTTACAAGCTTGCAATGTGAAATAGATTCAATTAGTTGTCGTAAACGGCTAAAAAGTGCGCTTTTAGACTATTAAAAAAACACTATAAGATAGTTGCTGCCATTCTGTCGATCCCAGTCACACACTTTTTCAGCACTAGACACCACCTGCAGCGTGTGCCTGGGTAAGTAAGGAGTTAGAAAGGAATACTAATCTCTGGCGCAACGGCCAACAATTGTTTTTTGAATAAAGACTGAATTTTTTTCAGTAGCTCATTAGTATCCGCCTCAAAACGTAATACCAACATAGGTGTCGTATTAGATGCCCTGACCAAACCCCAGCCAGATTGAAAATCAACTCGCACCCCATCAATATCAGTAATTGTTCCTTTACCAAAATTACCTTCTTCAGCCAGTTTTTTTACTATTTCAAACTTGCTTTCATCGGTAACTTCAATATTAATTTCTGGCGTGCTAACCCCTTCTGGAAATGCACTGAAAATAGCATCTACAGAGCGATTATCAGTACTGATAATTTCCAGTAAACGTGCAGCGCTGTATATTCCATCATCAAAACCATACCAACGCTCTTTAAAGAAAATGTGACCACTCATTTCACCAGCCAATAATGCACCAGTTTCTTTCATTTTGGCCTTAATCAATGAGTGACCTGTTTTCCACATAATTGGGCGGCCACCATAGCCACTAATTAAACTGGTAAGTTTACGGGTACATTTCACATCAAAAATAACATCAGCGCCGGGATTTCGAGATACTACATCCTTAGCAAATAACATCATCAACCGATCAGGGTAAATAACCTTGCCTGTTTCAGTGACTACACCAACCCGATCACCATCACCATCAAATGCTAACCCTAAGTCAGCCCCCGTTTCTTTTACCATAGTGATTAGGTCTTCCAGGTTTTCTGGCTTACCTGGATCTGGGTGATGGTTAGGGAAGTTACCATCTACCTCACAATATAGGGGGGTTACCTCACACCCAAGCTCTTCTAATAGCCTGGGCGCTATTTCTCCCGCCACTCCATTACCACAATCCACAACCACTTTTAACGGCTTGGCAATACCAATATCATCTCGTACCCGCTCAATGTAGCTTTCAACGATATCAATGGCTTGGCGCTGCCCTTGGCCTGAGTTAAAGTCGTTGCTCACAATCCGCTGATATAGATTTTGAATCTCTTCATTCGCCAGGGTTTTTCCACCAATTACTATTTTAAAACCGTTGTAATTTGGCGGATTATGGCTGCCTGTCACCATCACGCCGGTATTACTGTCATCAAGAATATTGGTAGCAAAATACACCAGGGGCGTTGGCACCATGCCAACATCAATAACATTTGCCCCTGTAGAAAGAATACCTTTGATCAACTGCTCACTGATGTCAGGGGAAGATAGCCGGCCATCAGCTCCCACCATGACACACTGTTCATTTGCAGCTAATGCTTCACTTCCTATCGCTTTACCAATCAGCTCTGCTGTTTCTATAGATAAGGTCTCTCCCACTACTCCTCGAATGTCGTATGCTCGAAAGATACTTACTGGCACTTCAGTTTCAGCAGAATCACTACTGACTTTTTCATCCATCTGCTCTTCATCAATCATTTCAATATCCAGGGTACCGTGTTGAAAGAGTGGATTAGTGAAATCAAAGTCAGCCAGCTCTTCTTTATCCTGACTTTGCTCATTGCTCTCCGCTGCAACCTCAGTTGTTACTTGAGCAGACTCTTCAGGCTTGGCTTTACTAATATTGGACTTTAATAGATCTTTAAGACTGATTGCTAGATTGGAGAACAGTTCCAATTTATAAGCCGCATCAGGTGTATTGGGACGTTTTAACAACGCCTCAATATAATCCAACAAAGTACCTGTATCTGCCTGCTCAGCAGTACTCTGTTGTTTTTGTACAACAATCGTCGCCACAATAATACCAACTATGCTAATTAATGCGGCCACTATCAAAACCAGCAGTGAATTAGGAGCATTGTCGCTAACCTCGTCACCTGGTCGAAACTCTAATTTCCATAAGGGGTTTGCAGTACTTAGAGTGAATGGATCATCACTGGTCGCTTTACCAAAATTAGTAATTTCGGTAGCTATACCCCTAAAACTTTGCACTAGCTTAATTTGCCCTTTAGGTGCCTGCTTGTCTTTTAATAGCGCATTTTCTAAGGTTCCTTTTTCAACCGCAGCCACTAACGAACCTAATACTTGACTACCCCGCCTAATTGCAGCGGCATGGAAAATCACTGGTCGATTTTGCACCTGATGAAACTCAGGAAAGACTTCTTGGCTAGCTTCAGCTTTATTGGCTAAATCACGTGCAGCAAAGTTTAGTGGCAATGAGCCATTATTGCTGAGGTCACTACTACCCTTTATCCGATAGTTAAGTTGAATGCCACCAGGAATTATTTTTGACAGATTATTAACCAATTCATTAAGCCCTGCATGATCTTGCTGCTGGGCTTTTTCGGCAACATCTGGCAAGCTTCCAATAGCCGACAGTTGCTGGCTTAATTGAGCCATGTAACTATTAGTTAAGGACTGGTATTGCTGTAGCTGTTCATTGGCAATGCTTTTTTGATAACTATTATTGCCTTGTTGAATAAATCCAACATAAATCACAACTAAGCTAATTAAAGTGGCAGCCAAACTAATGGCACCTGCAAGAAAGGCAAACTGTGTAGAGCTTTTCTGACTGGTATTTAACTTCCCTTCACTTGCAATATTGTTAGCCGATGATTGTTTTTTCTTTTTGGCTAGTTTTGCCATGTTGCCCCCAATTTGTCTCTCCAGACTTGAAGGTGGTCTCTCATATGCCTTTATTATATTTCACATATGAGGCTGCCTGAAATTTTTGTGACACCTTCATATACAACAGGTGACTCTTACTAAAACACCGTTTAAGAAAGACTAAACCTTTAGTATACAAACAATAGGTTAGCCCGGATAACTTACCTGGTAACAGCAGCTTAGATATTTGGTAAATTTTCGGGCTAGAAAACTGAAGCTGAGCTATTAAGCCTAAGCAGAACTAATTGGTGCCTGAGTGACCAAAACCACCCACACCTCTTGCGGTAGACTGGAACTCATTCACTAATTCAAACTCAGCTTGCACAACAGGAACAAGTACTAACTGGGCAATGCGCTCACCTGGCTGGATAGTAAACGTGCTGTTACCCCGGTTCCAACAGGAAATCATTAATTCACCCTGATAATCAGAGTCTATCAAACCAACCAAATTACCCAACACTATACCGTGTTTATGACCAAGCCCAGACCTTGGCAAAATCATTGCCGCAAAATTAGAGTCTTCTATATAAATAGCCAGCCCAGTCGGAATTAACACTGTTTGACCAGGCTCAACCACTAGATCCTCATCAGTGCAAGCTCGCAGGTCCAACCCGGCAGAGCCTTCTGTTGCATAGTGGGGCAAAGGTATTTCGTTGCCTAGTTTAGGGTTTAATACTTTAGCTTGTAATTTTTGCTTCATAACTCAGTTCTAGTGTTGGTTATTGACAGCATGACTAATAAAGTCAATCAGCTTTCTGGCAAGTAAGGTTTTTGCCATGGGAGGAAACGGTTCTTCAACTTCTCGGCTAATCACAGTAACGGCATTGTCATCACTATTAAAGCCAACTGTCGTATCAGCCACATTGTTAGCAATGATCATATCAAGGTTTTTATGCTCTAATTTATCTTTGGCATAATTGATGATGTCTTGGGTTTCCGCAGCAAAGCCTACGACAAATGGTTTACTCGGCTGGCTGGCCACTGAAGCAACAATATCTGGGTTACGAACCAATCGAATAATCATTTCATCTTCAGCAACAGTTGGATCTTTTTTTAGTTTATGGTCAGCTACCTGCTCAGGACGATAGTCAGCAACTGCCGCACAGGCAATAAAAATATCCGCATCAGGTATCACCTGATGGGTAGCCTGATACATATCCATAGCACTAATAACATCCACACGCACAACCCGGTCAGGGGTAGCCAAAGTTACTGGACCAGCAATTAATGTTACCTTAGCTCCAGCAGCCACAGCGGCTTCAGCTAGTGCAAAACCCATTTTTCCAGAGCTGTGGTTGCTGATATAGCGCACAGGATCAATCGCTTCTTGGGTTGGGCCTGCAGTAATCACCACATGTTTACCAGTTAACTTCTCTGACTGAAATTGTTGAGCACAACTATCAGCTAATTGAGTAGGCTCTAACATCCTACCTGGCCCAATGTCACCACATGCCTGTTCACCTTCAGCTGGACCAAAACACTGTATTCCACGCTCAAGCAATACAGTTGCATTATGCTGGGTACTGGCGTCACGCCACATCGCCTGGTTCATCGCTGGTGCCAAACAAATAGGTGCTTCAGTCGCCAAGCATAAAGTGGTTAGCAAATCATTGCCCTGGCCCGCAGCCATTCGAGCCATCAGATCAGCCGTGGCAGGAGCAATTAAGACCAAGTCCGCCCACCGGGCTAACTCAATATGTCCCATCGCTGCTTCAGCCGCTGGATCGAGTAAATCCATATGAACTGGATTACCAGAAACCGCCTGCAAGGTTAACGGGGTAATAAACGACTGGGCTGCTTCTGTCATCACGACCCTGACTTCAGCCCCCTGTTCTTTCAGTCGTCTAACCAGTTCAGCACTTTTGTAGGCGGCAATACCACCTGCAATGCCAACAATGATTCGTTTGTTGCTTAGGGTTGCTAATGTCATGGGTAAAAAGTATTCAGCCTGTGATTATCTGCCGTCTTTTAGAATTGGCTTAAGATACCATTGTTGCCAGTTTTTTCGAAGTAAGTCGTAACAAGGAGCAGTGTTTAATTATGGCGATCACTGACTGGGATAAGTCTGAGCAACCACGAGAGAAGTTGCTGGAATACGGCCCGAAGTATTTATCTGATGCTGAGCTTTTAGCTATATTTTTACGCACAGGCATTCGCGGTAAATCCGCTGTTGACTTAGCCAGAGAGATGATCAATCAATTTGGTGGGCTCAATCCATTACTGGAGGCAGACCTAAGCCAGTTTTGTTCCATCAAAGGGATGGGTACAGCAAAGTATGTCCAGCTGCAAGCAGTACTGGAAATGTCTCGACGTTACTTCTGGCAATCGATGAATAAAAAGCCATTACTCAACAGTAGTGAAGCAGCAAAGAATTTTGTCAAAGCCTGCCTGCAGCCCTATCAAAGGGAAGTATTTGGTGCACTGATGCTCAATAGCCAAAACCAAGTTATTGAGTTTAAAGAGTTGTTTTTTGGTACCATTAGCAGCGCGGCGATCTATCCCCGCGAAGTGGCAAAAGCTGCTTTAGTGGTAGGAGCTCGACATGTCATTCTAGCCCATAACCATCCGAGTGGTTCATCAGAGCCTAGCCAGGCAGATATTGAAATCACAGCCAACTTAAAAGAAGCATTAGAGCTTATTGAAGTAAGCGTAATAGACCATCTGATTGTTGGCGACAACAGAGTCGTATCCCTAGCGGAGTTGGGCTACATTTAAAAAACTAACTCAACTCAAAATTTAGCCAATTTTCTTGCTTAGGGAGTGCTGTTCTGGTATAAAGCACTGCTCTTTAAGGGGGGTGCTGCTTGCACACTGTGGCAAAACACAAGCCTCCTCGTGGCACTAGTTGGAACTTAATCAAGCGCAGAGGCTGAGCAAATGTCTAAGGTTTGTCAGGTCACTGGAAAGCGTCCAGTTACCGGTAACAATGTATCTCACGCACACAACAAAACGCGTCGTCGTTTTTTGCCTAACTTACACCACCATCGTTTCTGGGTAGAATCTGAGAAGCGGTTTGTTAAGTTACGGGTTTCTGCTAAAGGTATGCGTATTATCGATAAAAAAGGTATCGATAACGTATTAGCAGATCTTCGTTCTCGTGGCGAAAAAGTGTAAGGAGCGAATACCATGCGTGATAAAATCAGAATGGTTTCCAGTGCAGGAACCGGTCATTTCTACACCACTGATAAAAACAAGCGTAACACTCCAGACAAACTGGAGATGAAAAAATACGACCCAGTTGTTCGTAAACACGTTATCTACAAAGAAGCAAAAATCAAATAAGATTCTTGTTGTTTTGTCAGTGTGCAAAAAACCCGCTAAAGCGGGTTTTTTTGTTCCTGGTCAGTACGCAACAATCATCTTGAGTTAAAATCCGTTTTTCTAAGTTTACGTTTTTAGAGAGGCAGCAGCCATGGTCAAGGCACCTGAACTTTTATCTCCTGCTGGTACTTTGAACAATATGCAGTATGCTTTTGCCTATGGCGCAGATGCTGTATATGCAGGGCAACCTCGATACAGCTTACGGGTTCGTAATAACGACTTTGACCTGAAAAATCTCGCCAAAGGCATCGAAATCGCTCACCAGCAAGGCAAAAAGTTTTACCTTGCCAGCAATATTGCTCCGCACAATAGCAAAATTAAAACCTATTTACGGGATATTGAGCCTGTTATTGAAATGCAGCCAGATGCATTGATTATGTCTGATCCAGGCTTAATCATGCTGATTAAAGATCGCTGGCCAGAAACAGAAATCCACTTGTCCGTACAAGCCAATGTGGTTAATTATGCTTCTGTTGAGTTTTGGGCTAGGCAGGGAATTAACCGAATTATTTTATCTCGCGAATTATCTTTAGAAGAAGTAGCAGAAATCCGTGAAAAATGTCCAAGCATGGAATTAGAAGTCTTTGTTCATGGTGCCCTTTGTATTGCTTATTCTGGTCGCTGCTTACTTTCTGGCTATATGAATCACCGTGACCCTAACCAGGGAACTTGCACCAATGCCTGCCGCTGGAAGTACGATGCCCATGAAGCAAAAGAAACACCGGAAGGTGATGTAGTGCCAGTGCAGCAAGTCGATCCAGCCAAAGTCGCCCCCCAATTAGGTAGTGGAGAGCCCTCAGATGAAATTGTTTTGCTTCAAGAGCAAGGGCGACCCGACCAATATATGCCTGCTTTCGAAGATGAGCATGGCACCTATATTATGAACTCCAAAGACTTACGTGCAGTACAACATGTGCCGCGTTTTGTTGAAATGGGCGTACATTCACTAAAAATTGAAGGCCGCACTAAATCCCATTATTACGTTGCTCGAACCGCACAGGTTTATCGACAGGCAATTAATGATGCCGTAGCAGGCAAAGCATTCAATATGGAATTAATGGATACCCTAGAAAACCTGGCTAGCAGAGGTTACACCGAAGGATTTTATCGTCGCCATGTACATGATGAATACCAAATGTATGAACGCGGCAACTCAATTAGTGATAAACAACAGTTTGTGGGTGAAGTAGTTGATAGTGATGGTGAGATGATCACTATTAACGTGAAAAACCGGTTTCAAGTCGGCGATAAACTAGAGTTAATGTCACCTCAAGGTAACCAAACATTTGTACTAAATCATATTGAAGCAATAAATGGTGAACAGCGTGATGCTGCTCCAGGTTCTGGCCACCAGGTAAAAATCCCTATGACTGGTTTTAACAGTGAATTTGGTTTATTAACAAAGTATTTAACCTAGACAGAATATCGAGACTGTTTGATATACGCTGAAATATTCAGATTAACAACTCACAAAACATTTTTTACACATTCGTACTAAAAAATAATCAAAAAAACTTGTATTTATTAGCCTAAATGACTATTTACTCAAATGAGAAAACCGCTAGGCTACTTGATTAGGAAGTGAGGGGGAGCCACTTCCTGATACTACGGTTTCAACAGTAGTGATACTCTTTGAAACTAGCCATATAGGCTGGCTCTTTAAAGGGCACTTAATTGGGGGATAAACCATGCACGGACTAGCAACTCAACTTCAAAATACCAACAGCATCGTTCATATAAGCACTTGGCATGCTTTAGTCGCTGAGCTGGCCGAAACAGCACAACCCGTATTTATCTTATTACCATCAATTGGCAAGGAACAAGGAATAATAGAGTCTCTACAAGGAGATATGGTTACCATAAAACTAACAGATAGCCGACTCTTGATGCATTTAAATCAATTGGTCATATACCGCTAAACGAAGCCTTTGTATTTTTTATTTGCCCAAAAGTACAACCATTTACATCCATACCCAAAACGCAGGGTTTTTAGGGGCAACCGTCGAGCAATGAAGCCCTATGAGTTTATGTTTTTATAAATGATTAGGGTGAAGAGCGAAGACAACAGTCCATAAAAATCATTCGTGAAGGGGATTATATGAATAGAAGACATATCTTGTGAATAGCTTTTTTCTAACTCTTAAAAAAACGGTTATTATTGACCAACCAGTAACAACCGTTTTTAGCTTCATTAATTATGACACTGGGTTAGTTAATCGATAGCTACGTAATAGTGCAGCAAAATCAGCTAGCGCCTTGATGCCGCTGGCTTCTGCTTGCTGACACCACTCTTTTAAAGCCTCGATACGTTCATGCTTGTCTTTGAATGTAGTTTGCCAGATTGACTGTAATGCAATGCGCTTTTCGTAAATAGTTTTTAATATGTGGCTATGCTCTAACAAGTGAGTAATACGCTCTTGATGAGCAGGTTTTACTAAACTGGTTTCTCGTGCTAGCAACTTATGGGCCCGACGAAACAGCTTTTTATTCTCTGCCAATGACTTCTCCAGTTTAATAATTGGCTTAATGACCTGCTTCCTGTAATGCACCATTATTTGGAAACGATTATTAATCACTGCCATGATAGTTTCTGCATCAATATGCTTTTTCTTTTTATCCATATAACTAATAGGCTTTTTATGCTTTACGTTAGCCAACTTAAAGAAGCACAAAACTTTGATATAGAACCAGCCAATATCAAACTCCCAGGATTTGGCTGATAATTTGGGAGAGTTAGGGAAAGTATGGTGATTGTTATGTAACTCTTCTCCACCGATTAGAATTCCCCAAGGCAGTATATTACGGGCTGCATCTTTACACTCAAAGTTACGATAACCTGCATGGTGTCCCACACCATTAATAACACCTGCAGCAAACAATGGAATCCAGATCATTTGGATTGCCCAAACCGTTAAGCCTATAATCCCAAAAAACAATAAATCAACGACTAGCAATATACTAATACCCAGGCTTGGGAAGCGGCTATATAAATTGTTTTCAACCCAGTCATTGGGAGTGCGTTGGCCATAACGTTTTAAGGTTTCTTCGTTTTCTGCTTCTTTTCGATAAAGCTCAGCACCCTGCCAAAAAACTGTATTAATTCCTTTAACCACCGGGCTATGAGGGTCTTCTTCAGTTTCACATTTAGCATGATGTTTTCTGTGAATAGCAGTCCATGCTTTTGTTGTCATACCTGTTGTCAACCATAGCCAGCCACGAAATATATGTTGAAGTACTGGATGCAACTCTAAAGCGTTATGAGCACTATAACGGTGAAGATAAATAGTTACAGAGATAATTGTAAGATGGGTTAACAATAAAATAGTTAAAATGAGTTCACCAATGGACAATTGAAGCAGTCCGTTATACCACATGAGAAATATCCTCTAACTTGCTTGACGAGGATACTTAATTGCATCCTCAACTTAATTATTTTTCCTATTTTTATTAATACCCCATGCTTTGGGTATATAGTAATAACGACCTTGTTGTTACTTAATTTCTATGGTCAGTAATACAGCAAATAGCATTCCAAATTTTTTGTATCAGTATGATAAAACAATAAATACTGCCCCAAAAAAATGAGCTCTCTCACTTACAAGACACCACTATCGCATAAATCTTATTTACTATCACATAAACTTTATTTTTTATCCCCTATGAATTAAAGGCTTAGAAAATAGACAGATTGCTGGCAACCAAAAGCAACAACGCTCTCTCATTTTGCACACTGCCACTTTCTCTTATTCAGATTAGTAAAAGCTCAAATGGTTGTGACTTTGACAGAGATAATTTCGTTACCTCTCCTATGTCTCATTACCTGTAATCAGAGTATCACTGTCACGAGTAAGCTGTAAGTTACCAAACTGGTCGACTTCAGCCTGCCAATCTGGCGCTATATAAGTAGTCGCTATCAGCTCACAGATAATGGCAGGGCCTTGAATATTTATGCCGTTACTCAGCAACGTCCGCTGATACACTGGTACATCCTGAGCAATACCATAAACCTTACCACAGCCTACCTCAGCCAATTCTTTAACATCGACTGTAGGAAGTTCAATATTCAAGCTAGGGGCTGTTACTGCTAATCGTATATTGACCAGTTCAACTTCAGTATCCATTTGATGCCCATATTGAGCCTGATGGGCATAATGAAATGCTTCACTAATCATTATCAAGTCAGGCTGCTGCCAGTCGCAAGGAATAGCTAAAGTAAAAGACTGACCAAGGTAACGTATATCTACTTCAGCATCGAAAGTTAGGTCCGCTTCAAACAAACCCTCGGCGGTAATCTCTACAACACCATTTTGTTGTAGCTGGCAGAAAGCCTTGTGAACTTCATTACTGGTTAGCTTGCTAAATGGCTTTCTATAAGTTTGAACCAACTGCCTTGCTCTAGGTGCTGCCAACATACCTAACGCTGAAAGGACACCACTATTGACTGGAACCACCGCCCGGGTCATTCCCAAAGCATCAGCCACAGCACAAACATGCAAGCCACCCGCACCACCAAAGCAGCATAAGGTGAATTCTTTTGGGTCATAGCCTTTTTGAATAGAAATAATCCGTATTGCATGAACCATATGCTCATTGGCAAGCTTTATAATTCCCTTGGCCATTTCTTCAGCTGGCAGTTTCACCGTTTTACCCAATTTAGTAATGGCTTGTTTTGCTGCATCCATATTCAGTTTTAAGCTCCCTCCCAACTGAGTGGATGCTGGCAAACGACCTAATACCAGGTTGGCATCTGTGACTGTAGGATTCTCTCCCCCCAGCCCATAACATGCAGGACCAGGGTCTGCGCCCGCAGAAACAGGCCCAACTTGAAGCATTCCACCACTATCAAGATAAGCAATAGAACCACCACCCGCCCCAATGGTATGCATATCTACCATTGGCACAGCTACCGGGTAACTGGCAATCTTTCCTTCATTGGTGAGCTTTGCCTTGCCATCAATCAATGCAACATCAGTAGAAGTACCGCCCATGTCAAAAGTAATTAATTTATCTTTCCCAATTAAGCCGCCAATAAAGCTTGCTGCAGACAAACCACCTGCTGGGCCTGATAGCAACAAATTAACGGCTCGGTTACTGGCTTGCTCAGCAGCAATGGTGCCTCCAGATGACTGCATCACAGTTACTGGACACGGTGCTGTTACCTTTTGCAACTCATTTAAATAGCTGGCGACAATAGGCCCCAGCCAGGCATTCAACCAAGTGGCCATGCCTCGCTCATATTCTTTATATTCAGGCAGCACAAACGATGAACGACTGACAAACACCTTGTCATCAACAGCAACTTCCAGCGCTTTTTCGTCTGCATCATTTAAAAATGAAAATAATAGATTAATAGCGACTGCAGCCGGTTGATGCTCTGCCACAGCTTGTTGCAATTTATAAATATCAATACCCGTCAAAGGCAGTACAGTATTACCTTTTGCATCCAGTCGGCACCCTACTTCAACACACAGCTCTTTTGACACAGGCGGCTTAACAGGAGCGGGTTGCAGGTTATACAACTCCTGACGTTGTTGGCGCCCAATCGTCAATATATCCCCAAACCCTTCATTAGTGACATAAAGCGTTTTCACCCCCTTGCCTTCTAATGCAGCATTAGTTGCCACGGTTGAGCCATGAATAATCAACAACTCACCCGCTTCCACCAACGGTTGCAGCTCCATTTCCTGAATACCTTGCAAGATAGCCTGTGCCGGGGCTTGTGGAGTGCTAAGCACCTTATGAATCGCCATTGTTTGCACAGTTGCTGGCTCATCGGTATTAACAGGAACAGCTGTTAGAGGCGCTGTTTGTAAGTACACAAAATCAGTGAACGTACCGCCCGTATCAACACCGAGCAAGTGCAGTTGATGTGCCATAGCAAGTGGTAACCTTATTCCAAAACCGCGATTAAAGCTTTATTATGCCAACTTAACCAGCCACGCTACACCTGTTTTATGTCCTGATTTTTTTATGCCAGAGTTACCAGAAGTTGAAACAACCCGTCGAGGCGTAAGTCCTCATATTGTTGGTAGTAATGTTAAACAAGTGGTTATTAGAGAGCATCGCCTCCGCTGGCCTGTTCCGGCTGCTTTGCCGAAGCTGCTCACAGGTTCTAAACTAATCAGCTTAGAGCGTCGAGCTAAATATTTATTGTTTGGCTTCTCTCAGGGCACCTTGATTATTCATTTAGGTATGTCTGGCAGTTTGCGCATTGTCTCTCCTGACCAGCCAGTCGCTAAACACGATCACGCTGATTTTATATTTAGTAACGGGCAAATTTTGCGATTTACCGATCCCAGAAAATTTGGCGCTATTTTATGGGCCGATAACACTACCCCCATTAATGAACACCAACTCTTAGGCCACCTTGGTCCAGAACCCCTCACCAATCAGTTTGATGGCAACTTATTATTTGAGCTTTCCAGAAAGCGATCATTGGCCGTTAAGCAATTTATTATGGATAACCAAGTAGTGGTTGGGGTTGGAAATATTTATGCCAATGAAGCTTTATTTAAAGCCGGCATAAAGCCAGACAGAAAAGCTGGCAGTATTTCTCGCCAACGTTATCTTCGCCTAGCCACAGAAATTAAACATGTATTAGTCGCAGCCATAAAACAAGGGGGAACCACCTTAAAAGACTTTGTTGGCGGCGATGGAAAACCAGGCTACTTCAAACAAGAGTTATCTGTATATGGCCGAGGCGGCGAAGCTTGTCTAATCTGTGGTAAGACATTAGTAGAGATTAAGCTTGGACAGCGTGCAACTGTATACTGTCAACGCTGTCAGAGTTAGCCAATCTCATGGGGTGACAAGCGAAAAATACGACAGATTTCACAAACAATCTGTTGAGTAATAGGCCATTATTGTCGACTCCATAAATAAAGCCTATTTTGTCATCTATATGCAATAAATATGTCTAATTGTTGCCATAATGATGACAGATGGCCCAGAGTTGTTATAGTTGTTGTATATTTTAAAAGCACCGTTCGATAATAAGGAAAACGCTATGCAAAGGCTGAAGTCAAAGCTTTCAGGATTGTTGGGGACTGTTTTAACTACTGTACTTTTAGCAATGCCTGCTACCAGTCAAGCTGAAATAGAACCAATTGATGCGGATGTAAAGGCAGAACGCTCTATCACGGGAACGAAACAAGATCCTTCTGCATATGCCATGATTGGTGATGCAGTGATTGCCCGTCCATTACTATTTGGGATGACTGTTGTAGGTTCTGTCGCTTACGTGGTTACTTTACCATTCTCATTACTAGGTGAGAACGCAAGCCAGGCGGCTGAAACACTAGTCTTGCAACCTGCTCGTGCAACATTTGTTCGCTGCTTAGGCTGTACTGTCTACGACTAGTTTTATTGCAGGCGGGATAAAATTCCTGATTTAGGCCTGAACGCTTGGCACCAGAACACTTACAGTCCCCCAATACTGGAAGGTAAGGTCTGTTGCCATAAAGCGTTGCAGGATTGGTATTTTGTTTTCTTTTTTTACTGACTAATGGCTCATGCCAATTTATTCCAGCAGAAGAAGACGAAAAGGTTAACTGGCCTGCCCAGTAATAATCATATACTTTTGCATTAACTCATCATGACTTTCCTGATGATCAGGATCATGGGGAATGCAGTCAACCGGACATACCTGTTGGCACTGTGGTTCATCATAATGCCCCACACACTCAGTGCACAGCATTGGGTCTATCTCATAAATTTCTTCGCCAGGAGAAATAGCACTGTTTGGGCACTCTGGCTCACAAACATCGCAGTTTATACACTCATCAGTAATCAGTAATGCCATTGCTAAGCTCACAGTTATAGCGTCTAGCCCGCTATGTCATTTTTATTGCTGCTGAACGCTGTTGTTACACTGTGCTAATTGTACGCTACTTCTGGGTAACTGAAAAACTGACAGTTTGTGTGTGTTTTAACCAGCATAGCTATTGTTTATGAGGCTCAAAACAGCCTTTCAGTGCTTTCTCAACACAAGGGTGCACAAACTTGGAAACATCTCCACCTAACGCGGCAATTTCTCTGACTAAAGTTGAGGAAATGTAAGAGTATTTTTCTGAAGGGGTTAAAAATAAGCTCTCTACACTAGGGGCCAAGATACGGTTCATATTGGCCAGCTGAAATTCATACTCAAAATCCGAAACAGCCCTTAGCCCTCTCAAGATGACATTAGCTTTACGCTCCTGCACAAAGTCAGCCAATAGATTATTAAAACCACACACCTCCACATTCTTCAGGCCACTGGTTACCTCTTTGGCCAAGCAAACCCGATGGTCTAGGGAAAAGATAGGCTTCTTTTTTGGGCTTTCTGCTACAGCAATAACAACTTGGTCAAACAGTTTGGCAGCCCGCTCTATCAAATCGGTATGACCTTTGGTAATCGGATCAAATGTACCTGGGTAGACAACGGTATTCATAGTTTTCCCTATTACAATATTTCCGGGTTTTTTCAGCGTTTCTCAATAACTATATACAAAGAGAGTATAAAGCGAATGGTATATGAAGATTATATAAATACAAGGTGATTTGCGGATAAATAATTCAGCTGTTGCTTTTTGATTTCGTCAACTCATTTGCCAGCTGGTTGGACTGTAATGCACTAAGCGCATAAATCGACAACTGTGGATTAGCGCCAATACTGGTGGGAAATACTGAACCATCTAGGATAGATAAATTATCAAAATGATGAAAACGGCACTGGCTATTCACTACACTATTGTAGGGGGTCTCCCCCATTCCACAGCCTCCCATCACATGAGCAGAGCCTAATAAAGTCTTATAAGACACAAGGTCTAACCTATTAATTTGCTCTTTAACTTCATGCCAACTATTACTCAAAGTAGAGTCAATATGAGCAGGAAACACTTGTTTTGCACCTGCTGCAAACTGTATTTCTGCCATGGTTAACAGCGAATGCTTAACTGCCTTCCAAATATAAGGAGTAAGTGGATAATCTAATATCGGAGTACCATCATTGTGTAATATTACCCTGCCACCCTGACTTTCAGAGTGAAAACCATCTCTTAATAATGCCAATAGCACCTGAGTATACGGCAGTTTTAACATACGCTGACGTAACGCATCACCTGTCTTCTTCATTAATACAGAGGCCAATACAGGTTGTAAAGGCGGTACTTCCAGTTTAAAGCCCATTTGGTCATCATCAGGCCATTGAAAATGATCAGAATAAATAGATTGAGGAGCGCCAGCATAACCTGCAACTTCCTGAGGCATTTGGGCAACACTCATCGTCACTGGGTGTAGAAATGTTCGCAAACCAATTCGGCGGTAAGGATCAGGCACATTGGAACGCATTAGAATAGCTGGGCTGCCAATTGCCCCAGCTGCGATTAAATAATGCTTAGCCTTAATGGTAATAGGTGCCTGTTTATTTAAAACACCATTAACCTGTTTTAATGGATAACAAATTAGTTCATTGACTTGGCTTTGCTTCCAGTTAAAGCGCTGGGCGACTGTGGCATATAATAAAGTGGCGTTATTTTCCAAAGCGGCTGGGATAGTTGTCACCAGCATCGACTGCTTTGCATTAGTGGGGCAGCCCGTGCCGCAATAACCTAAATTCCAACAACCTTTAACATTACGTGGAATACTGGCTACTTGATAACCCAGCTTTTCACAACCTAATTTCAATACAGCATTATTGGCATTTGGTGGCACATCCCAGGGACCAATATTCAAACGCTTTTCAATATATTGGTACCAAGGGGCTAAAGTACTGGAGTTAATGCCAGCTACAGTAAACTGATCCTGCCAATACTGAAGGGTTGCTTCTGGCATATGAAAACTAGAAGTCCAGTTAACTACTGTGGTCCCACCCACCGCTTTACCTTGCATAATGGTAATCGCACCATCTTTGGTGGTTCGCCCACCTCCTTCCTGATACAACTCGCCATAAGCAACATGCTCGTCCATATTAAAATCATTAGACGACCGAAGCAGCCCTTCCTCAACCATCAGCACAGTTAAACCAGCATTACTGAGAGTTTCCGCCGCAATACCTCCACCAGCACCTGTACCGATAATAACTACATCTGCTTCAAAGACTAACGGCTTGGTCACTTTTAGCCCATTAACCACCTGCCAGCCTTGCTTTATACCTTGTTGAATTGGATCAGAAATTGTCATGCGCTTTGGCTATTTTTATTAGTTTGCATTTAATAGGTGTTTTAAAAATGATTAACGGGGGTAATAAGTACTTTTTTAAAAGGTACACCAGGGTAACCAATATTGGACCAGTTAATAGGCAGGCTATACCACACCATAATACAGAGTTGGGTTAATGCATGATGTGCTTTTCGCAGTAAACTAATAGAGCTGGTTTGCCAGCGTTGTAAAAAACTAGCTATTTCGTCGTTGGTCGCATTTTCCCAACTACCACGCACACCCGTTATTAGCCACTGAGTCAGGGATAAATTGACTAATCCCAATAATTCTCTCAACTCCTTCTGTAATGCTGGTGATAAAAAGGCAAGTTTTGCATCTAATTGTTTCAGAAAAGCATTTTGTTGCGTTGATCGCCAGTATTCATTACCAGCTTTCAGTTCAGCAGTGATTAATTCAGATTTATTTTTACTAACACCCAAAATTACTGGTGCTACGGCACTAAAAAATCCAACATCTCCTGCACTTAAAAATTGATAGCCTATAGCACTTCTATCAGAACTATTATTAGCCAACTGATTAATAGTAATCACACCAGAAAGCGCTAACGAGCCAGCAATTCCCACTTTTAAAAGCTGACGACGTTTCAACGCAAAGCGTTTATTAAGTAAAATGACATTCATATTTATTATCAGGCATACGCTTCGCGTTTTTTATAGTTTGCTGCAAAGACCTTTAAAAATAGTATTTGTTAGATATCCTCAAAAAATTATCTAACAAATAATCGGTATAACAATTTTAAAATTAGTTGTTTATATGGCGGATAAACCAACTTAGCCCCATTAAATTTACCTTTGCTAAACACAGGTTTAGCTTTGGAAAATGTAAGAAATCCTTCATGTCCATGATATTGCCCCATTCCTGAATGACCAATACCACCGAAAGGTAAATCATCTACTGCCACATGCATCATGGTATCGTTAATACATACCCCTCCTGAGTGGGTATGGGTCAGCACTTTTTCCTGTCTTTGTTGATCAAAACCAAAATAATAAAGGGCGAGTGGTCGAGACCCAGCATTAATTAACTCGATTGCTTCATCAAGGTTTTTATAACCTACTATTGGCAGAATCGGCCCAAAGATTTCCTGCTGTCTTAACTTCATCCCAGGTTTGGTATTAGCAACCAAATGCATCGTCATGTGGCCTTTATTAGCATCTTCAACCACACTCTCCACTTTATGCACTGTGGCACCTTGCTTAGTAGCATCTGCTAACCAGTCCTGCAAACGCTGATGCTGCCTTTCATTAATAATACAACTGTAGTGCTGCTGATTGCCGCTATACATTTTACTGAAGTGAGCTTTAAAAGCGTTAATAAAATCGTTTTCCTGCGATTTTGGCAATAAAATATAATCAGGAGCTACACAGGTTTGCCCTGCATTAAAAGCCTTTCCAAAACAAATTCGCTCAGCGGCCTCTGCAATGGGAAAATCCTGGTCAATAATAACCGGTGACTTACCACCCAACTCTAATGTTACTGGGGTAAGGTTTTGTGCCGCTGCCGCCATTACCGCATGGCCCACCTGAGTTGAGCCGGTAAATAACAAATGATCAAAAGGCAATTTGGAAAAACTAATCCCTACTTGAGCATCACCCGTGGCAACAGCAACTAAATCATTAGGGAAGTTATTGGTTAACAACTCAGCCAATAATGCTGAGGTTTTTGGTGTATATTCGGAAAGCTTCAAGTAAGCTCGATTGCCCGCAGCCAGCGCGGTTGTTAAAGGCCCTATAGCTAAATAAACCGGGTAATTCCAAGGTACAATAATTCCAATAACACCCACTGGCTGATAAATGACTTTTGCTTTCGCTGGCTGCAACTGTAGTCCCACATGACGTTTGCTTGGTTTCATCCAACGCTTTAAGTGCTTCATCGCATAATTAATGCCCTGAATACTTGGCATGATTTCACCCAGCATGGTTTCTGCTGCTGCTCGATTACCAAAGTCTTCATTTAACGCTGCAATCAGCTGATCCTGAGCACTTAACAGTACTTGCTTTAGTTTGGCAAGCCATTCAATCCGCTCCAAGGCCTTTGGCATCGGTTGTTTTTGAAACCCATTCTGTAGCACTCGGAGTTGATCAAGTAAAGGGTTAAGCTCTGTTGCTGAGCTCATTTGAGCAGCAGGTGTAGCCATAGCAGGTCTTCTCCAGCAAGAAGGACGTTAATTTGTATTCCTTTTACTGCTTGTCACTGTTAGTATTATTAGAGTTATTACTCTAATTAGTCAATAGTAGCTATAGATTTAATAAGTTTTATAGATTTAACAGGTTTATTAGTGGCAAAGCCTAAAACACAAGATAAGATCATTAGTGCCAGCTTGACTCTCTTTAATGAACAGGGGGAGCGCAATGTAACGACAAACCATATTGCCTCTCACTTAGGCATCTCACCAGGAAACTTGTATTATCACTTCAAGAATAAGCAGGAAATCATTTATCAGATATATCTTCAATATGAGAATGACTTACAGAAAATTTTAGTATTACCACATGGCCGCTCCATCACACTTGCAGACAAGCAAGATTACCTGACACAAGTTGCACAATGTATGTGGTATTACCGTTTTTTTCACCGAGACCTGGAGCACTTGCTATCTTCTGACCCCAAACTACATGAGCGATACAAACAGTTTTCTCGGTTTTGTTTACAGTCAGCAGAAGCGATTTACGAAGCACTGCGCACAGCAGGTTATATTAGAGCCAGTGATTGTCAATTAAAGGCATTAAGTAATCACTGCTGGATTACTATGACTTCATGGATTGGCTTTTTACGAACAGCAGTTTTGTCAAACTCCAATAGCTTAACCAAACAATGGATTCATGAAAGTATTTTTCAAATTATGGCTATTGAGCAGGCCTTTTTCACTGAGAAAGCTTTATGTGAACTTAAAATACTTCCAGAGCTAACCTCTCCATCTTTACTATTTGAGGCAATAGATGCAGTACCGATGGATCATTGATCTAGGCAGTCACTCAGCAAAGCTTTATCATTTAAAATCTGGCGAGTTAATCATATGCTGCTTAAGAAGTTGGCAATGGATAAAAAATAAATATGATAGCAACACTATTTATACTCAGCTCAGCAGTTTATTAACTGAGTTTGCAGTTAATGGTCCAACTTTAGCGATAGGTACTGCTGCATTAAGAAATAATCAGGTCTTAAAAAAACACGCTGAGCAAGCCTGTAAAAAATTAGCCATTCCTTTAAAAGTACTAAGCCAACAGCAAGAAGCCAACCTTATTGGCTTAGCTTGCAAACACTATGGCTATAATGAAAATTATACAATCATTGACGCCGGCGGTGGCAGCATCCAACTTATTCAACCTGATCAAGGAATACTGTTTTACTCTTATGGCTTAAATTACTTAACTCAACAGTTCAATTTATCTACCAAACCAGAAAATAGAAACACCAAGCAATGTATTGACTGGCTAACCAGCCAACTACCAAAATCAATAAATTCATTTATTTATACCGGCGGTGAAAAACGCTACCTAGAGCACTTAGGCATACCATTAATTAAAGATAAATGCACAAAAGCAGATTTTATTGAATTGGCAAGTCAATTAGTCGAAAAACCTCTCAATGAACTCCGCCAACTATCACCTTTTGACCCTAAATGGATGGATGGCGCCATCGCCTCTAACTGCTTGATTGTTGCATTACTCAATAAATGTAGTGAAGATTTTTTTATGGTGAATAATCTCACTATCGTTGATGGGTTGCCATTTGCTAAAGAACTTGTTGCTTCTAGGGCCTATTAATACTATTTGAATATCACAGTTGTGACTGTAAAAACACTAATCGAGGCGTGAAGAGAGAAATTTAGTTGCGCTAAATGAATGATGAACAACAACGAGTAGACTTTTTACAGTCTCAACCCTTCGAGCCATGATTACTTTTCAACCCGGCCCTGCTACAAATCATTTATGTAGAATGACTACATGGAATTCATTGTGCCTTTCTGAGCGAAAAAATAGTCTACAGCAGTGGTGGCTACTAGGCCCTAGTATAACTTTGCAAGCTTATCGATAATCTTCACTTGATAAAAGCTAAATAACATGATCAATATTTTCAATTAAAAAACAATGACTGAAAAATCAAGTTAATAGCAACTAGCGAAAGTACCCACTTAATGATGAAAGAAAAATTCTTATTGCTAATCTTATGTCGTACCTTAGTACCAATATATGAGCCAACTATACTAGCAATAGCAAGTGCGATGATAAGAAACCAGTAATTTAGAATTGAATAACCCAAAACCCCATAAACTACTAACTTAAAAACATGACTGATTGACATTAATACAGCGTTCGTTGCAACAATGCTATCTTTAGTTAATTCCCTATCTGTTAGTACTGCTGTTGCCAATGGGCCAGTAGCACCAACAATTACACCTAAGCCAGTCTGCAAACAACCAATGAACCACATTGAGTAGTTTGATCGGTTAAGCCAGTTGAATAACTGTGTCCAGGTACTTAATAAAATAAACAAGCCAATTAAAATAGGAAAATAGTCAAAGTTAAAATTTACTACGACTACACTGGCTATCAGTACTCCTATTATTGATCCACCCAAAAAAGTTCCTACCACTGCCCAGTGAATACTTTGAAAAGCAAATAAAAACCTAGAGCAGTTACTCACCAACTGGTTTGCGCCATACATAGGGATTACGGCAAATCCAGGCAAATAAATAGGTAATATGCCTAAAAATAATTGGCCACCAGCAAAACCTAACACTCCACTCAGGGTAGCTGTTACTAATGCAGCGATAGTTAAAATGATCCAATCCATGTATCCTCTTAGTGCACGTACACTTCCTCAATTATGAGTTTATTTAAAAAGAATGCTAAGGTCGTATTGCATTTTATCCCCAGTTTATTTAAAAGTAATAGAGCAAAAAAAACAAAGGCAAGGAGTAAGCCCAATGAAAAAAATTAATGCATTGTCAGCGCTATTCTGTTTAACGATAGGGGGACTATATTTAAACTCAGCATCTGCTAGCTTAATAACTCAAGTAAACTCAGTTAGTGGACTTGGTAGTCAGGCCAACTTTAAAATTGAAAACTTTGAAGATGATCAGTTATCTTCAGGTATTAAGTTTTCGTCAAGTACTGGCACTTATAGAGCCCCAGCGGATATATTTAGTAGTAGCAACACACCTTCAGGCAAGTATGGGTTAACTACAAATAGCTATCCTGACCCTATTTCCATGACATTTACAAACCCAATCACTGCACTTGGTTTATTCTTTGGTAATGATGACAGTTGCTGTACCAATAACTTCACGGCTTATCTTGATATATTCACCGATTCTGGTGAAATTGAAACCATATCGACAGATGCCAACATGAATGACTGGACAGACCAATTTATTGGTTTTGTGAGTGAAACATTAATTACCAAAGTAGTTTTCAGATATGGGTTTGATGGCAACGAACCGCTTCATATATTTCTTGATGATGTAAGATTTAACACTAGCGTAGAGAATATTTCTTTACCAGGCACACTTAGCCTGACATTACTAGCTGGGCTGGGATTATTAAGTTACGGTCGAAAAATAACTTGAATTTTTAGTCCACATCCATTCCGCCTGGCTGTTTTGGAAAAAACCCGCTATGTTTTGACCTTTACGCATTGCCAGTCGGAAGCCTTATGGCTAATTACATTTTTAAGACACAAGTATTTCAATTAAAAACACATCAAAAAACCTCTTTTTAATCAACTAATGTAGGGGTTATTTCCCTTAACCTTATATTGTAGGATAAAGACTGAGAGAGGGATACACATGTCTATTACAATATTCCCGGCACCAATACAACTATAAATCACTTTACTTATTTATACTAACCGAAAAATCCAGCAAACAGTTTTCTCACAATGTCCAGAATATATAATGTACGATAAGCTTTTCAAACTTAGTCCTGTTAACACTACTTTATTCAATCTTCGATATAATCTTAATTAATTTATACAATCTTATTTACCCACCTAGAAAATTCCACAAAATTCAAAAACCATACAAAAGACATAAACTGTTGAAAATTTTCATTCCACAAGGCGGCTGCATAATTATGAATAAAGTATATATGATTAGATATTTATTACTACAGAGAACGATAAATAAAAAATACTTGGACTTGAAATATGATCAAAGCGAGTGATATATAGTTACAGTCAGTTATAATAGATACTGGTATACTTATTAAAATATTAATATCACCTCAGGAGAATTTATGCTTCTCAAGTTCAAATCCATCATTCTGGCAACTGGCCTACTGCTCAGTACAGTTTCTCTTGCTGACACTATTGAGCTAACAGATGGCTCTCGTCTCTCTGGTGAGATTAAGTCCTTAAATGATGGAATCTATGTCATTAATACTTCTAGCTTAGGACAAGTTCGAATAGAGCAAAGCAAGGTACGCACCATCAGTAAAGGTCAGTCTACTACTAATACACTCAATGGCTTATCACTTGACGTCATCAAACATTCTATTACCAATAACCCTGATACATTAAAAACAATTCTGGCACTACAAAACGACCCTCAAGTTAAAGCTATCCTTGCCGACCCTGAGTTGATGAAATTAATCAGTAATGGTGACCTTAATGCCTTACAGAGCAACCAAAAAATACAACAGTTAATGACAAGCCCCGAGGTTCAAGCTATCACTCGACAGATTCTTATTGGGCAGTAAGTCTGAAAAAAGTATAGTTACCCTCTTCCTGAAAAGGGTAACTATTTCCCAATAGTTAGTAATTTTGCTTAACTTGACTAAAATATTGCTGTTTAAAGAAGCTATACAGTTTTTCAGCTAGTACTTTATGTGCTGCTGTAGTTGGGTGTACCTTATCCCAAAATAAGTAGCCATCGCAATTATCTGGGGCATTGCCTGCTATATCTATGCTCTCTGCAGCCTTGGGCTCATCACTGTACAATCCTGACCTGTCTTTTAACCTGTAAGTCTCTCTTTGCCGCTGATACATTTGTTGGCGGGAAGGCAATGCATCATGTAGCATAGGGTTGCTAGCAAAGTTAGGGTTATATTCAAATAACTCTTGTAATTCATATTGATTCATTTCTTCCATCTTTCTCAGTTCTTCTCCTTCTCGCCAGCTATACTGCTCTTGCTGCATCAAAGACTCACTATACGCGTACTGCTTATTTTTACCTTTAATAAAAGGACGCCAAATATAACCTTTGGTATAACATGCTTGATCAGTATTAGTAAAACCCAGCTCTGCTGCATTTTGAATCATTTTCTCTAGTTCGCCAGCAATATCATATAATTTAACTTTTTCAGGGTTTCTTGTCCCCATCAATCGTACCAACTCTTGATTATGTTTTATCGAAACAGCTTCTAAATCAGTTGATTGACTGTAATCATAATAAATAGAAAAAGGGGGAATATTCAGCTTAGGCATATTAATAACCAAGACCTGAGCAGCTCCACCAATTAACGCCTTACTAATTGTTTGATCAATCGCCAACATAACCTGATCAGTATCTCGCCAGTTATTCGTCATATAATCGTTGGCACCCGCCCAAATCACTACAAGATCTGATGACTGGAATTGATCATTTTCTAAAAACTGTTTTACCTCATATTCAAGATTATTAATTACCTGATAAGTAGGGTTATAAGATACTTTTTCATATGAAGCGGCAGTTGCGCCCCCCTCTGCTTCATTAATAATGGTTAAATTAAGAGCATCCTGCTGCAAAGTTTCTTTGATATAATCAACCCAAACCGGACCATCGGAAAACCGTCCTACATGATAAGGGGGACTAGATGGTAACCAGCCTTTGGACTTTTTATACATTTTCCCTGTATCACTTAAACTATCACCAAATATTATTATTCGATTAATACTGTTTAAGTTTTTCGCCTGGAGTTGAGTTGATAAAGAAAAGGTAAGTAAAATTAAAGCAAGGTAAATTAATTTTTTCATAAGCAGCCATTTATTATTGTTATCTTTCATCTTATATTATATATCTTAGTGACTTATAAAGTATGTAATATAAGGTGAATTCAGCACATTAATTGCCGTGTATTCCTTAGTTCTGTAAAGTAACGAATATGAACACACAACAACCAGTTTTTATTATTATTTATAATTCTACTTTATAACACTTGTTTAAAATGGATGACTGATCACAAAAATAGATTACTAAATAAAATTAACAATGTCGATAGCTTTATATGTCCACATAAATAAGTTTGAATAAACGATACATAACAGTGAAATAAATCACATTTATATTTACAAATAGTTAAAAGTTTTTCCTTGATTAGGCTATCTCTATACTCAACCTAACGTACGATCAATAGTAACCCTACTTTAAAGATCAAAAATTGTTCATTCTTCGCCTCGCTAGACATATTAGTGCCAGCTAAATATTATCATTCTTTGATCAACACAATGCTGACGAGGATTTGGGCCTCACATATGCGTTTACTTCATACATCAGATTGGCATTTAGGCCAACACTTCATGCATAAGAGCCGTGAGGCTGAACACCAGGCATTTTTAGAGTGGTTGCTTACAACCATTGATGAGCAAAAAATAGACATACTAATAGTCGCCGGAGACATCTTTGATACAGGTACACCGCCCAGTTATGCTCGAAAGTTATACAATAATTTTATGGTTGGCATTCAAAGCACCCAATGTCAGCAAGTCGTGATTGTAGGAGGTAATCATGACTCTGTAGCGGTATTGCACGAGTCCCGCAGTATTTTGTCCTGTTTAAATGTCACGGTAATTGGTGCCATCTCTGATAGTCTTGATCAACAAGTACTTACAGCTAAGGATAGTGAAGGCAAGCCAGCAGCCATTATTTGTGCAATACCTTATATTCGCCCAAGAGATGTATTAGCTAGCCAAGCATGCCAAACCCAAACAGAAAAACAACAAAATCTCGAGCAGGCAATAGCAGATCATTATCAGCAGGCTTTCAAAGTTGCTCAAAAAAAAGCCGACGAGTACAGCCTAGGGAAACCGTTGCCGATCGTTATGACTGGCCACTTGGCTTCTGTTGGCTGCAAATCCTCTGAGTCAGTACGCGATATTTATATTGGCAGTTTAACAGCCTTCTCAGCTGATCATTTTCCACCTGCCGATTATATTGCATTAGGGCACCTTCACAGCAGCCAACAAGTATCTGATCTGGATTATATTCGCTATTCAGGCTCCCCTATTCCCCTCAGTTTTGACGAGTTAAACGATGTAAAGCAAGTGCTGTGCGTTGAATTATCAGTAAATTGCCCAAGAGCTATCGAATCCATTGAAATCCCTCGCTTTCAACCAATGGCAACCATTAAAGGCAACTTAGTTAGTATTGAAGGCCAATTAAATGAGCTTGAGTTGCCAAAACCAGGTAAAACAACTTGGCTAGAAATAGTAGTTGAAGAAGACGACTATTTAACTGATTTACAATCTCGCATTCAAGCAATAATCGCAGATAAACCATTTGAAATACTAAAAGTAAAGCGCAACCGGTCCCAACAACAAGCGATCGAATTGGCAGCCAAAGAGACCTTAACGGAGTTATCCCCACTGGAGGTATTTCAACGACGCCTTGCACAAGAGTCACTAGAAGATGCAATAAAAGATCAGTTAATCCATCACTTTAATTGTATTGTCAGCGAACTTAACGAAATTGATACAGAAGCGCCTGAACTTAAATCGATAAAATCAAGCAAAGTAAAATCAATAGAGAATGATCAAGCTAATAATAAGGAAATGTCTTCTTTACAGGACGCACCACTGAAATGAAAATTTTAAGTTTAAGGCTAAAAAATATTAACTCTCTTAAAGGCGAATGGTTGATTGACTTTACTCAACCAGACTTTGTCAATAATGGATTATTTGCCATTACCGGCCCGACTGGAGCAGGTAAAACCACATTGTTGGATGCCATTTGTCTTGCTTTATATCATAAAACTCCACGTTTAGATGTTATCTCGACAACCAGCAACGATTTAATGAGCCGCCACACTTCGGAGTGCTTGGTAGAAGTAGAGTTTGAAGTAAAAAGCCAACGTTATCGCGCCTTTTGGCAACAGCGACGAGCTCGAGGTAAAGCGACCGGGAATTTACAACCACCAAAAGCAGAACTTGCTAAACTAAATGGTAGCAGTGAAGGAACTATTATTGCCGACAAACTTACCGAAACCCGAAGTCAAATAGAGGAAATTACAGGTTTAGACTTTAGCCGATTTACTAAATCAATTTTACTGGCTCAAGGTGGTTTTGCCGCTTTTTTAAATGCCAAACCCAATGAACGTGCAGAGTTACTAGAAGAACTGACTGGTACGGAAGTGTATGGACAAATTTCTCAGCGAGTTTACGAACGTTGTCAGCACGAAAAAACCAAGTTATCACTGTTAAATGAAAAAGCCAATAATACTGAATTACTCACAGAGGAAACCAAGCAGCAATTTTTCTCAAAACAAGCAAACCTAGTCGAATTACTGAATAATCTAGATATCGAACTTAAAAAATATAATAAACAAAAAAACTGGCTTGAACAAATAGCAGCAACTGAGACAAAAATAAGTCAAACTCAATATAACATTGAAAGGCATCAAGAAACAATCACTCAAGCAGCCCCAGATGTAAAAAAACTAGATGACTATCTACCAGCTTTAGAAATTAAGCCTGTTTACGATGCCTGGTCAGATATCAATAAGCGCTATGAAAGCAACCAATTGGAAATATCAGGACAGCTAAATGTACAAGAAACCATTTTGCAAGAAATAAAACTGGCAGGCGAACAGGTTAAAGCGATAACTGTGACCTGTAAACAATATCAAGAAGATCAAAACAAGCTAGAAAAACTAGTAGATCAGATTTTACCTCTAGATACTAAAATAGCCAACTTGGTTGAACAGCAACAACAATTTGAAAAAAACTTAACTCAACTAAAACAAGCACAAAGTAAACATCAAGATGACCTTGATAAAGCCATTCAACAATATACTGAAACAAAATCAAACTTTACTAGCGCTAAAAAATATTTAGACGTTAACTCACAACATAAATATCTAGCCGAAAAGCTAGGAGTATGGCAAGAACAACTCAAACAACGAAAAATAATTATTGAGAAAAAACAGGAAGACACTCATAAACTTAATCAAACTAATGAGTTAATTACAAACAAAAATCAACAGCTTCGTCATTTTAAAAAAACCATCTCTGAAAAAAAAATATCACTGCAACAGCAACACAATCAGTTTCAATCTTTATCAGACAAAACCAGCCAACTATTAGCTGAACACAGTGAAGAAACCCTGGAAGTTGCTTACCACCAATCAGTAGCGCAGCGCCCTTTGTTAAATCAACTTGAAAGCCTAGCCAACAAGTATCAAGAGCTCACTCACAATCAAAAGAGCCTAGATGCTAAACATAACTTAATAAAAAATCAGCTGACTGAATACAACTATCAAATAACGACAAAAAAACAGATAAAAGCAACTATTCAAGCACACCTAGCGACGATTGAGAAAAATTTAATCTTAGAACGTAACATTCAAAGCCTTGCTACACACCGCGCTAAACTGCAAGAAGGTCAGCCATGCCCCCTCTGTGGTGCAGAAGAACATCCTTCAATAACAGAGTATCAGCAAATAGATCCCTCCCAAACAGAGCAGCAACTATTAGCCAAACGGAAGGAGTTATCAGAACTAGAAGAAGTTTTACAAAATGTCAGTAATGACATAATTTCTCTCACTCAACAAAATCAATACAACCAACAACAAATTGAAGACATAGCGAAACAAGTTGAACAATGTAACAGTGATTGGGATAAACTGACTTGCCAAGTGGCAATATCCCTCGCTATAACCGATTCGGTTGCTATAACAACTTTTTTACAATATAGCCACTCACAACAGGAAAATATTTCTAGTCAATGGTATGAATATAAATCCCTAAAAAAACAATTAACAGAGCAACAACAGCGAATACAAATATTAGTAACAGAAGAAGCACAGAATGAAACTGAATTAAAATTGATAAAACAATCTATAGAAAGCTTACAAGCTCAACACCAAACTGAAGCCACAAATTTAGATAGTATCCAACAACAACTCGAAGCATTGGAAACTTCGCTTAGTAAAGAACTTACCGGCTTTAATGAAGAGTTACCAAGCTTAAGTTGTCAACACGACTGGCTTAACCAGCAAGTGTTAATCAGCCAGAAATATCAACAAACTCAGCTACAGCATGACAAACTACTGCAAGCTTTAGCAGAAAATAAATTGATAATCAAAGCAATAGAAAAGGATACTCAACAAACAACACAGCTTATAGAAGCCAACACTGACTCGTTAGCCACCATCAATAACAACTTAAAACAACATCAGGTGGAGCGTTATCAACTCTTTGGAGATAAACAAATTCATACTGAACGCAGCCAATTAAAACAACAGTTAGCTGATCAGGAAAAGCTATTACAAACAACCACAGAGCAACATCAGCAACATCAACAACGCTATAACCAATTATCCGGACAAATAACCAACTTGCAAGAAAGTAAGCGAGTATTGAAACAACAGCTACTAGATATTACACAACAATGGCAACAAGCGTTAGCCAAGAGTCCATTTAGCAGCCAACAATTATTTGAACAGGCTTTACTCTCTTCTGCGGAATATCAGCGGTTACGAGAGTTAAAACAGCAACTGGACAGTGAGCAACAACGTTATCAAGCTTTATTACACGATGCGAAGCAAACCTTAATGAACTTACAAAAGGAACAGCAAACCGAACAAACCATTGATGAAATTAACAATAAACTGGTTAAACTAGCGAGTCAGCAAAAACTCTATCAAGAAAAAGTAGCCGAATTAAGGGCTACCTTAAAAGCAAATACTGGCGCTGAGCTAAAACAACAAGTACTATTAACAGAAATAAAACAACAGCAGTCTTTTACTGATAGCTGGGTAAAGCTGGATAGTCTTATTGGTTCCGCTAAAGGGGATAAATTTCGCCGTTTTGCTCAAGGTGTTACTTTGGATCACCTTGTTTATATAGCAAATCAGCAAATACAGCGATTACATGGTCGATATCAACTGAAACGTAAACTCACTGAAGAGTTAGAAATAGTTGTAGTGGATACCTGGCAAGCCGATGTAGAAAGAGACACCAAAACCTTATCAGGTGGCGAAAGCTTTTTAGTCAGCTTAGCCTTAGCTCTGGCACTTTCCGACTTAGTCAGTTACAAAACCTCCATTGACTCTTTATTTCTAGATGAAGGATTCGGCACCCTAGATGCAGAAACACTTGATACAGCACTGGATGCCTTAGATGCCCTTAATGCTAGTGGTAAAATGATAGGAATCATTTCCCATGTTGAAGCTCTGAAAGAAAGAATTCCCACCCAAATTCAAGTAAAGAAAGCCAACGGTTTAGGTTATAGTAAACTGGATAGTTGTTTTGCTATTTGAAAATAATATAGTTAAAACCATTTAATGAGAAATACCATATTTTTTTATTACAGTATTTTTAAAATTTTCATCAATAGAATTCTTGAACGCATCATTTATTTTAGTATAGACAGTATCAGAAGTACTTTTACTAACAGCCATATAGTAATCATACTTAAAAGTCATAATGACTGGATTGATATCATTAAAATCATATCCAAGTTTTTTCATCCTTATAGGCAAGCTGATGTTATTCCCCGATATTAGGTCAATTTTTAAATTAAATAATTTTCTTATATTTTCTTCTTCTGAAATAGTTATATTAAGCCCATTGCTTTCAGTAATACCTATTGAACTAAAAAATTGATGACTTACATCACCACGCATAATACCAATAATATATTTTTTTGCATCATCTATATTTGATAAAACAACATCTGTTCTCGTGTGTAGTTTATATAAATAAAACTGTTTTCCTGAAAATAAAGGCCCTACCCACTTAAATAGTGGCTCTCTTTGTGGAGTGCGCAAAATGGTATAAATGATAACATTGGGTTTATTTAGAGCAATCTCGTATGAGCGCGCCCAAGGATATAAATGAATGTTATACTTGTAGTTGGTTTTATCTAATGTTTTTTTAACAATATCCGTTGAAGCCCCGACTATCCTCTCTTCACTACGGAAGTTATAAGGAGGCCAGTTTTCTGTCACCACCAACAACTCATTGGCACTGAGCCGCAACACGCCCAAAACACCGATAATAAAAGTCAAACACCTTGCTATCATTCAGTTAAGCCTATTAACAAAACCACGCTTAATTATAGTAGCTGCACGCTGCTACCTTAAAAGTTATTTAATATTCGCGTTGTAATAAACGTGTGAATTGTGTACAATTTTGTCCCTTTATGTTTGATGTTATGCCCAAACTCTAGGGTTTTATAAGAAGTAGGAGTAACCACCAGATGCTAAGGACAACAGCAGCGCTATTACTAACTATTACCACTCTGCTTGTCAGCACTGCCAATGCTGAGATTTATCGTTGGGTTGACAAAAATGGTAAAGTCCATTTCAGCGATAAGAAACCTCAGCATAAACCAGCAAGTACTATTGATATCAACCAAACCAATACTTATCAAAATATTGAGTTAAAGCCTTTAGGTCCATCCTCAGTCAAGTCAAGTAATAAACGTAACCGTGGAGTAGTGATGTACAGTGCTGAGTGGTGCGGTTACTGTAAAGTAGCTAGAAACTATTTTCAGTCGAACAAAATTCCATTCAAAGAATACGATATCGATAAAAATGAAAAAGCTCGGCAAGAATACCAAGAGCTAGGTGGAAAAGGCGTGCCATTAATCTTAGTGGGCAAAAAGAAAATGTCTGGCTTTACTCAACAACGATTTGAGTCTTTATATAATCGAAAAAAATAATTCAATCTTATACCCCGCCTCTGTAGAGAACCTCTAAAAATTTTAGTTTTTAGGGGTGCTTTGTAGATTTATGTAATACTTGTGGCCAACTCGCATTAGGGTGCAGTTTCACATAAGCCTTTCCTTCCATCACTGGCTCCAATTCAGCTAAATAATTTACTAAGTAATCTCCTTTAACCTTTAATCTTACCGGATACAATAAGTCACTAAATGAAGAGGCTCCCTCAATTGCTAAGGGGTCTTGCTTAGCAGTGGGTGAAATAAAAGTAATCGTTGCTGGAACAATTATGTCGGTCAATTTTAATAAGGTGATTCTTGCTTCAGAGTTAAGCTCAGCTAAGTTAGCTTCCTCCTTTTCAAGAAAAATTAACATTTCGGCACCTGTCGCATTTAACATCTCCAGTAAAATGGTATCAGGCTTAATTTGTTGTTTTTTTTTCACTTTTATTTGCAATATTCTTCCAGATACAGGCGCCTTGATTTCAGTATGCTCTAGTTGTTGTGTTAATATTACGATTTGTTGTTGCAAATGACTGATTGCTTCTTGGTTTATATTATCCATTTCTCGCGCTAACCGGCAACCAAGTTCCGCTAACTCAATATTTCGGGTATGCGTTGGTTCATTTAGGGAGCAATGACGATGTGAGTCAGTATTTTGTTGTTTCAATAAAGCCAAGCGCTGTTCAACTTTACTGATCTCAGCTTTAATGGGCGACTGACTTAACTCTACAAGCAGTTGATCTTGTTTTACAATAGCCCCGCCCTGGACTTTAATACGTTTAATTTTCCCAGATATGACACTCGTTAAACTAATAACAGGGAGCTTTAGCTCGCTTTTAGCAACAGCAATGCCAGGATAAACATGGCTATAAATAAACCAGCTAGTAATACCGGCAAATATAATAAAGAGTATGACCGCAGATGAATACTGCCAAGGTTTTAGATAGTAAAACGATTTCATACTCTTTATGTATCCTTGATACCCTCTTAGTCAAAGAATAGAAGTTGATATCAACTATTATTCATTCAGTTCGATAAACTTTTCTCCTTTAAATATACGCCTAGGATTACCTCGTTCCAATTGTGTATGCTGCTGCCAACGTTTGGTATTTTCAACAGCAACTGCCGTTTGCTCTAACTCATCAAGCTTCTCTTGTAAGCGAAGTAAGGCAAGCTTCTTATTGCTATGTTGGCTTCGCTGACTTTGTACAACACATTGAATACCTGTTGGTATATGAGTCACCTGCACTGCAGAGTCTGTGGTATTAACATGTTGCCCTCCTGCACCTTGAGCCCGACAAGTGGTGATTTTGATCTGATCTCTGGGAATCTCTAACGCCTTTACCCGCCAGTAACGACCAGAAAAAAACCAGTTTTTACGCTTATGCCCACGGCGAAACTCACTCTCATTTTGCCAAAGCAAAGTACCATGCCAACTTTGCACAAATGCTTCTGCCTCCGCTCCTGTTACAGTATAAAGTACAGAGTGACAACAACCTTTATTATTAGCTGCTATACACTCTACTTCGTTCAACTCAATATCAAACCGCTTTGCTTCTACAGCTAAATAATTTGCAGCTAAAGCAACAGCCCGAGTACATTCTACAGGACCTCTACCAGCGCTCAATTGTAACCAAAACATCAACAACCCCCACTCTTCGCTGTTTTGTAGGTCAAAATGGGTTTAAGGCTAGCGATCAACTCAATCAACCCAGCATCTTTTAAGTCTTGAATTACTTGATCAATTGACTTATAAGCCTGGGGGGCTTCTTCATAAAGTAATGCTTTATTTTTACAAACAACATGACCACCCAGTGATGTTTTTTGTAAATCCTGCACGCGATATTTAGCAGATAGCCGTGCTTTTGCCTCAGAGCGTTGCCATTTTCTACCAGCACCATGAGCCAATGAAAATAAACCCTGTGGACTATTCGTTGGCTTCACCAAATAGGTCAATGCACCTCTGGAGCCTGGAATAGCAACGATACCCTGATCGCTTGGAGTTGCCCCTTTGCGATGCAGCCAACCCAAACCAGGATGTTGAGATACCAAGTTATGAGTAACATCTAGTAACGGCTCCGCATCCATGTTAAGTGTAGTTACTATCTGCCCAGCAATAAGTGAACGGTTGGCTCTCGCCCAATTAACCGCATCATTATGTTTATTTAAATAATCAGCTCCTGCTTTCGAATCAGCAACAATACCTGCTGAATTAAATTGAGCAATATGTTGATTAAGAATTTCATGGCCATAACCGCGAGAACCACTATGTACCAATAGTTGTATATATTTTTTTGATAAGTTAATACTATCTGCCAAGGACTGATCAAAAATCGTATCCACTATTTGCAACTCAGCAAAATGGTTACCACCCCCAATACTCCCTAGAGCTTGGTCATAATTGTTGTTAATAACCTCAAATTGCTGTTTAGTTAGTTTTATTTCTTCATGCCAGTCTACATCCAGTGGCTGGTCTAAAATCACGAGCTTTTCTTTCCATCGTGATATCTTTACTTTATTAATTGGCTTATCCGTTTGCCATAACCCCATACCACACCCAATATCACTTCCGACCAAATAGGGGTATAAAGTATTTTTGCTAAGAAAAGCTGCACCAATAGGATAGCTTTTTCCCGGGTGTAAGTCAGGCATACCTGCCACTTTCTGCATGTCAGGTAAATTAGCCGAAAACTTTAACTGTTCAATTGCTTTACCTTCTATCCAGGTTTTATCAGAAGCAATCAGTTCAACGTTTTCTGCTATATATTGAATAGCGCTTAAAGTGCCCATTTTTATTGTCCATATAAAAAATTTTTAATTAGACAGGGCAATCAAAGCAGGTGAAATAAAGAAGTATTAGTTAGGCAGGAACGTTAATAAATATCATCTACGCCAAACTACAAAACTACCTGAGTGCCTTGTCTATTTGTTTGAGTTTGCAAATTAGTGGTATGTGATTGCATGTTTTACCTCCCTATATAGTCTTCGTCTTCGTGAATGGTTTTAAGGTTAACTAATAAAATTAGTCCGCACTCTAAATAATCTTGCTGAAAAAATCAACTCACTCGTAATTCTTATTTAAGCTTGCGGGTGCTTCTAAAAATAGTAACTTTTTCGAGAGAGCAAGGCAGCACCGCACAGAAGGCCACAGTGTATAAAAGAAATATGAGGACCTGAGTACGGAGCTAACACAGCTATCGCGGAAAAGGTGCATTTTTATAGATGCCCTTATCGATTATTTCCTGATAACCGGCTTTATAATCAGGATACTTAAACTGATAACCTAAATCCAACAACAACCGATTACTGCATCGCTTGCTACTATTACTGGTCCGGCTAAGCGGTAATGTGGGTTCTATGCTTAACTGAGATGCTAGCCAACCAACCACATCACTCAACCTGGCAGGTTGATGATCAACACCATTGTAACACTTTGCTAATTCCACTCCCTGGTTATCCTGCTCGATTAAATAAGCCAAAACACCTGCACAGTCATCCTGATGAATGCGATTAGTATATGGGTCGTTTGATTTAACCACACCATAGCCTGCTTTAACTTGTTTAACCAAGTATTCTCGGCCTGGACCATAAATACCAGAAAAACGCACTATTGTTGAAGGCAGGTTACTTTTAGCCAACAGTTGTTCTGCCTCCAATAATCGCTGCCCCAAGCCTAAAGGTAACGTCTCACTGGTTTCTGTCACCCACTCATCGTTTTGCTGGTGATAAACCCGGCTGCTGGAAACATACAGCAATCGACGAGTATTCTGCTTAGTTTTTTCTAACCAGGTAGTCAGATTGGCTAGCCCTTTTACATAGGCTTGATAGTAGCCCTCGTCGGTACGTTCACTGGCTGCAATAGCGTAAACTACATAGTCACAAACAGGCCAGTTTGAGAACGTTCTTTCAACTGAAATATCAGATGCAATACGATTCACTCCATGAGGCAATAAATCTGAATTTCTTCTTACTCCCCAAACAGCAAACCCTTTTGATAACAAAAGCTTAGCTAAGCGTGTCCCAATATCGCCACAGCCAACAATTAAGCAACTTTTTTGGTCTACCATTGCATGATTCTTCTAAAAAATGTCTACTATAAAGATAAAACTGATTGATTTTTTTAATAACATGTTAATCGGCATAACAAGCCATGCTACGACGAACAAACTAAACGTTAACTTACTAATCAAAAGCAGTTGTAGTTTTTGTTTGAGCAAAATAGCATAATACTGTTTATGTATACAGTATCAAAGTTACGCAAAATACCATACTGCTTTCAGTGAACATATGCAGTATGTTAGTTGGTACTTAACAAGTAGCACTATTTATCTAAATAGCACTAAGTAAATACAGCATGCTTGATAAATAATGCTAAGTAAAAAAATGCGCACTAAAAAACCGAAAGTAGCCTGTCATGACTCTGACTGAACTTAAATACATTGTTACGCTTGCCCAAGAGCAGCACTTTGGTCGCGCTGCCGAGCGATGTTTTGTTAGCCAGCCCACCTTAAGCGTCGGTGTTAAGAAATTGGAAGACGAACTGGGTGTCGCCATTTTCGAACGTACCAAAAATGCTGTACATGTAACGCCGCTGGGACAAAAAATAATAGAACAAGCCCAAAAAGTGCTAGAAGAGGCCACAGCCATTAAACATATCTCTTCTGCTGGCAAAAACCAATTAAGCAGCCCATTGCGGGTAGGGGCGATCTTTACAATTGGTCCTTATTTGTTTCCTCATCTGGTTCCTCAACTACATAAAGTGGCACCTGAGATGCCACTTTATATCGAAGAAAACTTTACAGCAGTACTCAGACAAAAACTGCGTAAAGGAGAGTTAGATGCCATTATTATTTCGCTTCCCTTCACTGAACCTGATGTGGTTACCAAACCATTATACGACGAGCCATTTTCAGTGTTAATGCCTGCCGATCATCGTTATACACGCCTGAAAGTCGTTAACCCAGAGCACTTGGCTGAAACTGAATTATTGCTATTAAGTGAAGGCCATTGTTTTAGAGATCAGGTTTTAGACCTCTGTCCAGCACTTGCCCAAACAGCAGATAAAACCACAAAAACCCAAACTACCGTAGAAGCTAGCTCATTGGAAACCATACGACATATGGTTGCTTCCGGCATGGGGATTACTGTCTTGCCACATTCTGCTGTGCATGATGGCCACTACGCAAAGGGAATGTTGGCCAACCGACCATTTAAGTCTCCTCCTCCTTATCGTACAGTTGCGCTAGCTTGGCGAGTGAGCTTCCCTAGACCCAAGGCAATTGATGTATTAGCAGATGCATTACGGTTATGCTCTGTTGCTGATTAGCATTTTTGACGAATTAAATTGCTCTGTAACCGGTACAAAATGGCAATGGCAAATGACTTACATCAGGTCTCCATTACCCAGCTGAAAGGTGTGGGTACAAGCTTGGCTGACAAACTAGCCAAGCTAAACATTTACACTATTCAGGATTTATTATTTCATCTGCCCCTACGTTATCAGGACCGCACACGAATCACGCCAATAGGCATGCTGCAATTTGGTAACGAAGTCGTCATTCAAGGTGTCGTACTAAAATCGCAAGTCGCTTTTGGTAAACGCAGAAGCTTAATGTGCCAAGTTCAGGATGACTCTGGTATTGTTACGTTACGTTTCTTTCATTTTTCTGCCAGCCAAAAAAATAATTTAGCGTCTGGCGCCGAAATTCGTTGCTTTGGTGAAGTTCGCCATGGCAGTAGCGGTTATGAGCTTTACCACCCAGAATATCAACTGCTTACCAGTCATCAGCCCTTGCCGGTTGAAGAACACTTAACGCCGGTATATCCAACTACTGAAGGCTTAAGCCAAAAGCGTCTACGCAGCCTTTGTGCATTAGCACTCGACATGCTGAATAATCAGCATGGTCTTAAAGAATGGCTACCCAGCACTATTCAAAGCCGGTTTAAAATGGCCTCTCTCTCGGATGCGGTTAAGCTACTCCACTTACCACCACCTGAAACAGCACAACAATTGATTGCTGAGGGAAAGCACCCTGCTCAACAACGGTTAAAATATGAAGAACTATTAGCTCATCAACTTAGCTTGCTACGGTTGCGACAAAAAGCCCAAAAAATGCCTGGCTACCCACTTGCTACAGGAGAGGAACTACAACAAGCGTTGTGCAATAACCTTCCCTTTACATTAACCAGAGCACAACAACGAGTCATTAATGAAATTAATGCTGATTTAGCCAAACCTGAGCCCATGTTACGACTAGTGCAAGGTGATGTTGGCTCAGGCAAAACCATGGTAGCAGTAATGGCAGCCTTAAGAGCAGTAGCGAATGGCTATCAGGCAGCGGTTATGGCACCAACAGAAATTTTGGCCGAGCAACACCTCAATAACTTCACCGCTTGGTTAACTCCACTAGGACTGAAAGTTTCCTGGTTAGCAGGCAAGTTGAAAGGAAAAAAGCGCACTGAACAGCTGGCCAGTATTGCCTCAGGTGAAGCACATATTGTGGTGGGTACCCATGCCATTTTTCAGGACGACGTAAAATTTAAACAGTTAGCTGTAGTCATTGTGGATGAACAACACCGTTTTGGTGTTCACCAACGGTTATCTTTAATGAGCAAAGGAGAAAACGGCCAAGCTAAACCCCACCAGCTAATAATGACTGCTACTCCTATACCCCGTACTTTAGCCATGTGCGCCTATGCTGATTTAGACTGTTCTGTGATTGACGAGTTGCCACCAGGACGGACACCCGTCACCACAGTGGCAATTGAAGATTCACGCCGCCCCCATGTTATTCAGCGGGTTCAACATGCTTGCCAAGATGGCCGTCAGGCCTATTGGGTGTGCACACTAATTGAAGAGTCAGAAGCATTGCAGTGCCAAGCAGCAGAAGCCACTGCTGAACAATTACGCGAAGAGTTGCCAGATCTTCAGATTGGTCTTATCCATGGCCGTATGAAAGCCAGTGAGAAAGCCGCCATTATGGCTGAATTCAAAGCCAATAATTTAAACTTACTGGTCGCTACCACTGTTATTGAAGTGGGTGTTGATGTTCCCAATGCCAGCCTAATGATCATTGAAAACCCAGAACGACTTGGTCTTGCCCAGCTTCATCAATTGAGAGGCCGAGTAGGTCGCGGATCAACTGACAGTTATTGTGTATTACTCTACCATCGTCCTTTATCCAAGCATGGTCGCGCCCGCCTGGAAACTATGCGTGAAACAAATGATGGTTTTGCTATTGCTGAAAAAGACTTGGAATTACGTGGCCCTGGAGAAGTGTTAGGTACCCGTCAGACAGGTTTAATGCAATTTAAAATTGCCAGTTTAGAGCAAGATGCTCATCTGTTACCACTCGTAAAAAACACGGCTGAGCAACTGATTACCACTCACCCAGAAACAGTAGAACCTTTAGTTACGCGCTGGTTAGGGCAAAATGAACAATACGCAAATGTTTAATTAATTGACTCAACTCGTCTTATTTCAATCATATTATCTAGTGCAATTCTTTTCAGTATTTCATCACATCCTTGACTTGGATTAACTAATACAAGTTTGCCACCGTTTTTCATCAGCAATGTTTTTGTCACTAACAAATCTCCAATCCCCATTGAGTCAATGAATTGAACTTCAGATATATCTAACTCAACATTGTTTGGGTTGTTTGCAACAATTCCTTTAATCACCTTGCTTAAACTCATTCGCCCACCAGTAACCAACGAACCAGATAAATAAATATAAGTGGTTTTGCCACTTACCTTGTGTTTTATATTAAATGCCATAGAAAGGTCCTTTTTCTGCAACCATTTTATAAGTGGCTTTAAATAACCAAGCATACTCTTCGCTTTGGCTATATATCGCTATAAAAGTGACAACTAACTTCATACTTTCCCTATCACCTGTTTACTATAGCTAAAGTAGCAGGGCTGGATCACATATTTTACTATCCGTTACGCTTTACCAAAAAGCTAGACTTATACCCTTTATACACATTTGGTATTATCGCCAGCAGAATTTGCTAATAGTGTTAACCGAGCCTAGGGCACCTTTAAGAAAACGAACGAGAAAGCTAAAAAAATGCTCAGAAATAATAAAAGAATTAATATAACTAAACTATTAACAGGTTTATTTTTACCTTTTCTGACTAGCCCTAGTGGGGCTGATGATATAATGCAAAATCAAGAAATTCCAGACCTGCTTTGTCGTGACATCTCAAAGTGTCAAAAAATAGCAAAACCAACAGAGTGGCCTGCATCAGTTGAAGCAAAAGGTTTGGTATACGGAAACTTGTTATTTACATTCATTTTGCCACCACCAGATAAAGCCGTTCGCTCTTTTGATTCAGACTCTGGTCTTGCTGCCTTGCTTGAAAATGGCTCTGCATTCTCTTTTTATGTAACAGACCCCATGGAGGATACCACCAGAGCCTTTGAGTATGTATTTGATACTTCTATTAGCGCATTACCAAAGCAACTACCCGTCGATTATGAAGCGGCTGTAGTGATGTATGGGTTAAAAGATATGCCCGCTAAAGATACTGAGCTAAAAAAATACAAAAAAGCCCCATGGACTGTAGTAGTAGCCTTTAGTGAATCTGAAGGGGTAAAAATAATGGCTGCTCACAAACAGTTTACTGATAGACTGTTTATCGTAAAGCTTAACCCTCAAGCAAAACAATATTTTAATCAAGTCATGTCTTCTATGACATTAGGCGAAAGGTGATCAAGAAAAAATAGAGCAAAAATCCTGTTTATATATTCCATATGTATTGGGCATATCGCTGATCGATACATCAACCTTGTGATACCCATCACCTATTTTCAATTTTAGAAAACCAATTCTTCCTATACTTACAACTGATAGATTAATACAAGGCGGTATATGTCTATTTAGATATTTTAAAACTAAAAAATATACATCATCATTTTCAATAAAAATTAGCCATTAATATTTTTATCAAGGAGGATATATGAAAATATTACGCGCTTCTTTATTTCCATTTATAGTCATGATTTATCAGCCCACCCAAGCTCAAGCTGTCAATCTTATTCAAGAACAAGGTGACAACTATAACCAGATATTTCAAAGCGAAAATCCAGCTATTGCTCAAGAAAAGTTAATTACAATAAATACTGATTTTTTATTCACAATAGTGGAAGACTTAAAGCAGATAAAAATAATGCTTTTTGATGGTTTAACTATAGTGACTAACCAAGAGAAGGTTATCCATGATGTATTGCTAAGCGATCTATGGGTTGGTTCTGTTCCCAACGACAGAAACAGATCCGTTATTCTTGCTATTTCACCAGTTAGCATTTCAGGAACAATAAAGTTATCAGATAGAATTTTTTCATTCGCTTTGTTAATGGCCGACATATTCTGCGCGAAGAGATTAATCCTGACCTGAATGAAAGTGACCTGAACCAAATAGATGAAACCAAGGAAAAAAAGGGTTATTCAATTGTTAATTCCGAGCGTGAAGCAAACGATCTCTACCCATACAACGACTACTTAATATCGGAATGATTTACCTCAAAAGGCGTATATTTTTTAATATCTCCTTAGAGCGTGTTTTAAAAATCAAGAAATGTATAACTCACACAAATATTGTTTGGTTTGCAATCAATGAGTCATCTTGTTGTAGTCGACTCAATAGGGAACAGGGTTAAACCTGCCCCCTAGTCCTTCTTTAATGATGGGTGGTATAAGTGGTGCTACCAAACAATTCCTTCATCCATTTAAATAAGCTCTCATGGAGTTCAGGGGACAACCAAAAGGCATAGCTAAGAGCAATGTCTGGTGTTACATAATACTCTCTCCTTACTAGCTCAGGTCCTCCTAGTTCTTCATCCTCATAGTGAATTAGGTAATCCAAGGGTAAGTACTCTGCTGAAGCGGCTATAAGCTCCCCTCCAGGTCCGTCTAGCCAGACTTCAGGCTCTAAACTACTCTTGTCGTGTGACTTGATTGAATTAAGGAGGGACCACATGCCAAGATTGCCAACCTCATCCATATCAGGATTCAGCTTTATATCAGCTGTACTTATCTTGCCTGTATCTGTCGTCATTGAATTATTACTCCTTTTTATTTCAAGCAGGGTATGTATTAACGGATACGACAGATCTTGTCCAGAAATATAAGCAGAGAGTCTAATTAATGTTCAGCTAAATTTAATACTAGTTAACACTCACTACCAATATAGTTCCCTAAATGCTTAAATGAGAGAGATGACTGAATGGTTGAAGGTAGGAGGTCCAAGTTTCTACACAGGTATCATTTATCAATCTCAAATCCAAGACAAAGACTAGCTATAGCGCTCAATAAAATAACGTTGTACAATGCGCACCTCATAGTAAGTAAATAGCTCTATACCTGGACAGAACAATGTTGTTACACGCCTACAAAACATTTTTTATCTGACCCCAGTTCCTCTGGGTAACTAGCTGATTACCTCAGCACTAGTTCCTATTTCTTTCTTCATAGGTTTGCAGAGCTTTATCTGTTGAGCTGCTGTGCCTGTGCGTCTTAAAAATTATATTTAGAGGAAGCTACTGAGCCCCATGAGGGACTACTGTAGCTGTGCTTTGCTATGTATATCCGTTTTAGCATACACCTGAAAGATGACTGCTCATGCCATAGTAGTGGTCTTTTTTAAGCTATTTATCAACTTATTAACGACAAGGAATTATTCGAATATGAAGAGCAAGAAGCTAAAGCTGTGCTTAGTTGGTTTAACGATAATTTAGATGCGCCAACATGGCTAGCTAAATCCAAAAAGCCTAATGCACGCTTCGTCGCTTTATCCTGGTTCAAGGACACAGCCATTAAGCACATCAAGCAAATGAGAAAAATAGCTGCAATTCTTGAGTCAAGAGATATTGCAGTAACACAGACACGGACCGAAAGGCCTGGCTACATTGTTTATGAAGACGATTATCAAGTAGCTGCTGAGCCTTATTCAGATACTTTTATTTAATTGGAAAAGGAGAAAAACAAATGGCGCTTAATGCAAAAGGTAGTAGAAAAATAGTGGTTGATGGACATGAGTTTCGCTGGAGAGCTAAGCAGCGTTCAGGCTTTATTAATTTGACTATTTGGCCCAGTGCGAATGACAATTTAAGATTAACGGGACGTACACATTATACATATGATTTTAACGATGAGTGTAGCGGGAAATACATCTGTACATACCAAGCCGTAATCACAAGCCGCGTGGTGAAGGCTATTATTGAACACTTCGGAATCAATGAGCTTCACCAGCAAAAAGGACAGATTAATTTAGGGGCAATTGAAAATTACTTTGATATGAGCCAAGCTGTCAGGAGCCTTGCCTGGTAATTTTTAATTTGTTTATTGAATATGAAATAATTTAAACTTTTTATCCTATATCCCATTCCAAATAACCCTATCCCCTTCAATGCCAGACTAACTGACTCAGGCACATGCAAAATAAATTATCCATAGCATGTGCCGAAGGGGAGACTCGAACTCCCACGCCCGAAGGCACTGCCACCTGAAGACAGCGTGTCTACCAAGGGCGGCTTGTTCACGGTTAGTAAATACTATGCGTTATTCCCAGATATGAAACTGTTTACCCCTTTTGTACCAAAACTGAGAGTCGAGATGGTACAAAACCGAGGTGAGATGTGGACTACCTACGCACTCGAAATGGTACATTTTACTTCCGAAAGGTCATACCAATGGAACTAAGATACTTATTTTGCAAGGGAGAATTACAGCTATCGCTAGGGACCAAGACAAAGACTGAAGCCCGTACTAGAGCGGCTACGTTGCGTGGGGCAATCAATGCAGCCATAGATGAGATAAAGTCAGAAAAGAAACTAGAACGAAAATTAGCCATCTTAGAGCAGCTTGATATCTTTCTTAAATCCTTCATAAATAAGAAACACAAAGCCTATGAAAGCTTGGGAACAAGGCAATTTAAGCCTAGGCAAGGAGAATTAAATCAGGAAAAAACTAAACCGAAAATAACTACCCTGTCAGTGTTGTATATCCAATTTGAAACTGAAAAAGTAGCTACTGAATGGGGACACAAAGCCAAGGAAGATTATTACACGGCATTTAAGGCCTTAATTGACTTGGTTGGTGATGTGGTCCCTGCAAAGGTGAATAACGCCTTAGCCAATAAATACAGCCAAGGGCTGCTTACATATCCCCAGCGGAGAGCTGTAGGCCCTAACGCTAAGCTCAGCTTGAAAGAGTTAGCTAAGCGCAACTCCCCTACTATCTCTGCTAGAACCGCTAAGAATCATTTTACACGAATGAATGTCTTTTTTAATTGGCTTGCCCAGCGTAAATATATCAAGGCTAATCCACTATCTGGCCTATCACCCAAGGGCAAGAAGACCACAACGAAAAAGCTGTCATTTAATCAGGATGATTTAAAGCTCATCTTCAGTCAGCCACTGTTTAAGGAGAAAAAATATAATTGTGAGTGGCAATATTGGTTACCTATTTTAGCCCTTTACACGGGAGCACGTCTTGAAGAGCTGGCACAGCTTAGCGCGAGTGATGTTAAGCAGGAAGAAGGCATTTATTATTTGCACATTCACGGCGAGGAAAATAATCAATTAAAAAATGAAAACTCAGCTAGAAAAATACCCCTTCACTGTGAGGTCCTAAGCCTTGGCTTTCTCGACTATTTAGCTACAAGACAAGGACAGCAGCTCTTCCAATTAAATAAAGTGAGTGGGAAATACGGCAAGAATGTCACTAAATGGTTTACCCGATTTAAACAGCGTCTTGGCTTTGGTCCCTCTAAAGTGTTCCACAGCTTCCGGCATACCTTCCGTGACTTAGCGGTTGAATCAGGCGTGCCTAGCGAGCATATCAAGGCTCTATTAGGACACACGCAAGGTGATGTGACACATGGCATTTACGGTTCTGGGTTTAGTTTAAGGGTGCTTAATGCAAGCTTACAGAAAATAGAGGTAAGAAACTTTTGTATGAATTTGTGAGATAAGTATTGATTGATATATACAAAAAGAGCGCTTTGTTTAGCGCCCTTAATGTAATTCATACAAGACTTGAATTAGAACTTGTATTGAGCTGATAAAGTGTAGGTGTCGATGTCAGTTTCACCGAACAATAGCTCTTTATCACCTACATCATTGATGCGCTCCCACTGAAGACCAAAAGCGATATTTTTAGTTAGGTTATAATTAGCTCCTAGACCAACCGTTAAGCTCGTGCCTTTCTCTGACTTGGAGTCAATTTTATTAGAGCTAGCTCCGACTGCTACTTTAGTTTCTTCCTCAGCTTTCCACTTTAAAGCACCCACACTTGCTTGTAATTCAAAGCTGTTATTAATTGGATAATAGCCTATAGCTTTAACACCATAACCTTTAATTTCTGCTTCAGTTTCTACAACAGCGTTACTGCCATTAGGATAAAAGTCTGCTTCAGGATTTCCTAAACTGTTATAACTAGCTTCTACACCGAAATATTTATTAACACGATATCCGGTAAATACTTTCCATATGCCATCGCGTTCCGTATATTTTAAAGTACCACCAACGTTGCTAGCTCTGTCTTTGGCCGTACTGAAAGAGTCATCATAATCAGCAGCACCTAGACCGAGACCTAGGTAAAAACCGCTTTTACTATCTTCAAAAGGATTTAAATTAGTTTCCGCAAAGGCAGGTACAGCAAAGGCTGACACTACAGCAACAGCTAATACAGCTTTTTTCATAACTCCCCCTAGGAGTACTTCTTGTTGAAAATTATTCTTAATTGTTTGAGTAGGTTAAAACGTCATCGATATTGTTATACGAAAAGGCATTTACAAAAAAGAGTAATTCCCGTACTTCCATCTTTGAAATTGGTATGATAAAGGGTGTGTAAATGCAAACAAAAAGAAGACAAATGTAAATAATGTAAAGAATGTAAGCTTAGAAATAAGGTCAAATATTATGTTTATGAGATAAATAATTTAGGCTCCCTCATTTAATCTTGAGGGGCCTAAAGTGGAGCTAACAGCTATTGGAAAGGATTCTGCAATGAGTCAATTAACTTTGCTTGTCCTGCTACTGGTTGAATTGTTACTTCAATATTTTTTGTGTCCCGAAAAATATTATAGGTAACTGAGTAAATACCATTAGGAAGTGGTTTTTTGTAAATAAATGGGATTGGTTCTCTTGAATAAAAGGTTTCTAGCGCTCCAGCAGCTTCAATAAAGCCTATTTCACCAGAAACAACCCTTAAATTATGGGTTATCTGTGCATCACCTTGTCTGGATATTTGTGAGGTAATATCTAAGTTATAATCACCTGTAGGTAAAAGAAAGAATGAATATTCTCCTTTATTTACGCTATCAACTAACCTTTTAGTTTCTCTTTGCCAAACAACAGACCATGGTTTCGCCTGGTCTGCTTCACTAAAATCAAAAATGATTTCACTATCACCCTCTATATCTAAGGCTACATTTAAATCATATGTGAAATAATCCCCTATTTCCCAACCAGCAAAGAACTGCATGTCAGCAATTAACAAGCCTGATGTTTCATAGCATTCAAGTATTAAAGACATACAAAACTAGTCTTCCAACCAAGAGAATTTAGGGTCAGCTATGCCTTTCGCATAGAATGTCTTGGCAGCAGCTAAAGCGTGGTCTAAAGCAACAACTTGTTTTGCTGGATAGTCGCAAGAATTACCCGCAGTTACTAACTCAATAAGACCTGAAAATTTCTGTCCTTCTTCTAATATTAAATTTCTTTCATCTTCTGTATAAATGTAAACAAAATAACCTTTGCTACCACCACATACTGATATATAGCTGGGTCCAATATCAAGCAAGACCTCAGTATGGTTCTGTCCATTCAAAGCCTTAATCGCCTGTTCTACATCTATCCAAGAAGGGTTCTGTAGCTCATTTAAATTTGCATTAACACCTTGTCGATTATCTGTAGATAATTCCATCATGTTCACTCTCACTTAATTTCAACTGGAACCGGTTTAGAGGGCTGCTTAGCAGTAATAATAAAAGTACCTTCTGGTGTTATTGCTATAACTCTTTTCAAGCCCGCAGCTCTCATAAGGGAACCTACACCACCTTTTTTACCACAAGCTTTACACAACCCTCTATCAACAAACAACACAGCTTCATCTTGCCTTACTCCTTTATTCGCTAGACGCTGAAATACTTCGCCTTCAGCATGTGTCCTTGTTTGAGCGTTAACCTTAATAGTGACAGGTTGCCTGTTGCGTGATGCTTTGCTACTTCTTCCCAGCAAAACCATCTCACTGGTCTCTAGCCTAGCTAATGTGTGTTCGCCTTCTGTCGGGAATTTTAGACGCCTCCTGGCTTTCGACATAGAGCTAAACACTTGCTCTTTAACTTTGCTCAAAGGTACTGGGTTGCCTTTAACATCCCTAAACACCATGTTTTCAAAGTCAAATTTATACTTTCTAGGTTGTGGTGTCACACGCTTGTGATACCGTCTTTTAGAGGGATTTTTGGACGGTCTAAGTTCATAGCCAGGATTATTTTTATAGGTGAAAACCTGCTCCCGGATAAGCTTTTTAGTGTCCCCCTCAATGCTTAGCCCATCCCGAGTATAGCTATTTCTCCCTTTTTTATCGCCTTTCCCCCTGCCTCGGGTAGACCCAATAGCTCCACCTAAAGCTCCCATTTCAGCAGCCATGCCTACCACATTCCCAGTCTCTCGGGCTTCCTGCATAGCTGCATCAGGACCATACTGAGCTATGAGTTTTTTAATGTAGACTAACTGGTTTAGCTGGGGATTATTGTCACTGGCATCTCTTCTTAGCCCTTGCCTGACAGCTTCGCCCCTGTCGTACATGTGGCTATCAGGACCAACATATAAACCCGAAGCTCCACCACCATGCATAATGGCCCAGTCTTCCCCAGCCATATCCTTTTGAGGCTGTGTCTCACTTCGTCTTAATATGGGAATGCCAGGATAACCCCAGGCTTCAGGTTTAAGCCCTTGAATATACGTCAGCCATCTTATGTCACCTTTTGTTGGGCTAGCGGTATCAATGGGGCTGCTAATACCTTGGTCAGTTAGTAGGGCGCTATGAATCTGCTCTAAGCGCAATATCCGGGCTTTTGGGTCTTTAATTTGTAAGGCTTTATTACCCTGCTCCTGTATCCTTTTGGCATAGGACACATCACTTTCACCAGGGCGACGGGCTAAGTGCATATCGTACTGGTCGTATGGTTCTATTTCAGGGTATTCAACGGTAACTTGCTTGACGTGCTCAGGGAGGGGAATGTGTTTGCTGCCATGTTTACCTAAGTAGCCAGTATCAAGGGGCTGGCCACTAGCAGCGTCTTTGACAACGTAGACCTCACCAGCCATTCCCTTTTCGTTCTGGTCTACGAGTTGTATTTTTACCCAGTTCTTGGGCTTCTCCTGCTCCTTCTTTACTTCGCCTTGAATAGTCCCATTGTTAACCGCAGCGTTAAACCCAAGACCTGAAGAGTCCATGTTACCGAAGTAATGCATACCCTTATTGCCGTCTAACTCTGGTCTTTCTGGGTCCCGCTGAAAGCCGTACTTCATGCCCTGGAAAGCAACACGGTTAAAGTCTGTTGGAGATATTCCGCTACCGCCAGGAGCACCCGCACGAGCCGTAGAGCTGGCCTCAATGACGCCGCCATGACTCGTAACGCTGCCAAGTACTGCAACTGGCTTATTATCAACGTTCAGCCAACCGAGGCCTGTCACGATGGTTGCACCGCAAGCTGTCTTATCGCCAACTCGGGCAACTGGGAGGCCGTCTACAAGCGTGCTTGTGGAACCCTCTACAACTGTATTATCACCACAGAGAGGACAACTATGTTTATCCCCAACCTTTGCCAAATCTGCCACTGCTACTTCCTTACAGCTCAATGAACAACAGGAGCAGTGAGTCTATCAGGGTTTTAGGTGGGCTTTGTTTTTGGATGGTGACTTTGTGAGGTGCTTTGAAATTCAGGCTATCTGCAGCTGTTTTTAAAAGGACTATAAAGTTGCAACACAGTTTTAGTATATGCACCGAATAAGGGGTAAAGATTAAGGTTTTGAAAGTAGCAGAGTAGTTTTTTATAGTGCTAAAAGTGCAATTTACATTTAATTAAATATGTGGAGATTGAGTTCTAAAATTAACTAATAGATACAATATTTAAGGTTTTGTAAGGAAATTACATATCTTAATAAATATAAGAATTGTTATTTCATAAGGGAATCTCATGTTTCAACAACGTTTAGATATATATAAAGACATTGAAAAACAACGGAACTCTAAAATTATTGTATTTATAACTGGAGATAGACCAGGATTAGAAACTCAAATTCACAGCGAAGTATATGACTATTTTGTAAATCATCTCGATAAAATAGGTGTAACAGCCAAGATAAGCCTTTATCTCTATACCCGAGGAGGTAATACTTTAGCTGCATGGAGTATTGTTAATTTAATTCGCTTATTTTGTGATGAATTAGAAGTTATTATACCTGCTAAGTGCCATAGTGCAGGAACTTTAATGGCGTTAGGGGCCAATATAATTATTATGACTAAACAGGCTACATTAGGGCCTATTGACCCATCAATTCACACGGCATTGAATCCACAAATTGAAGGCGCTCCTGTAACTTCAAAATTTCCTGTCAGTGTAGAAGCAATCCAAGGATTCACTGAACTAGCCAGAGAAGAGTATGGTATCAGTTCTG